>JBBSHD010000017.1:0-15233 GCA_038253455.1 Terriglobales bacterium
CTCATGGTTCTTCTGGGTTTTCTGGGCAACATGCTTGGTTCTACATGTACTCGCAATGTGGGCAATCTTTGGGCAACTTGTCCCTCGCTTAATTCTGGGGACGCTGTATGTAGTTCCAATCGCCTTCATTGAGGCAATATTCCTCGTAGGAACCTTCTCAAGGCTGGAGCGCAGGCTAGCTCCCTATTGGACCAGGCGTCAGATAGAGCCTACCCAAAGGGGATGACCCGTGTAATGCACCCTGCCAGGACTGGACAAGATAATAAGTTTTGATGCACGGTCCAGCCAGAAGGTGAGATGAGGCGGGTAAGGCTACACGATTAGGGTGCCGGGTTACCGTCGATAAGAGTGAAGGCGTTGTCAATTGCATAGTTGTACTTTGCAGGTTTTGATTCCGCTGAGTTCGCCAGAAGTGGTCAGAACCAGGGTTCCGCAAACTCACGCGTTAATCATTTCCGGTGGAACCCATCATTTCACCAGCCACCGATGCGGTCTGAACTGCGACCATAATTCTTCTTAACGACCCCCCCTCCATTGCGCGAGGCGAGAGCGCTCAATCAATTCGACGGCCTGGCTTCCTAGCGAGAGACATTCGGCCGGATAAAAAGCCGAGCGAATCTTTATTAAGGAGGAAAACTAATCAGGCTATGGGTAAAGCAAGACTCACATGGGGAAATATTTGTTGCACAGTAGGGATTTTTCCTCACCCCGATAAAGCCGGGGGTCGTCAGAATGATATCCGTGAGGTGTGGGGATGGAGGCAAGATTTTGCCTCCCCGTGACCCTAGCGGCTGGCCACTTCCCCATGCCTCGCCGGCATCATTACCCCGCCCACCAGTTGTTGCAGGGAGTACTTGCCTTTGATGGGCTTGCCTTCCTTCCAGTCGTGATACTGGTGGCATAGGGAACAACTGTTGCTGGCCGCTGCTATCTTCTCGCGGGCGTCGCGGTGGCAGGTCTGGCAGGTTGAAATATTCGGCAGCAGCACGTCGGTTGTGTCCGTGCTCGACGGCGCGTTGGTGTGGCACGATTCGCACGTCAGGCTGGAATGGGCGTAGTGCTGAAACACCGCGTGCGGCAGCCAGCGGGTGGTGATGTTGGGTTCGGCCACTACCGGCAACGTCGTGGCCGCCCCGGCGTCGCCGGTGCGCGGGTTCAACACGTGGCATTCCAGGCAGGTCTTTCGCCACAACAAATCTTCCGCCTGGGCGGTATGCAGGGTCACCCACTCGCTGGGACTATGCGCCGTGCCCCGGTTGAACGCACCGCGGGGAATCTGCAGCTCGCCGGTGCCTTCGCGGATCGCCCCGGGATGCGCGGCGATATATTCGGTCAGCTTCTGCACCACGAACGCGTGCACCACCTCGGGCTTGTCGTGCGGCGCCGGCTGGCTGATCACGGGATCGAATTGCAGCGAGTGGCAGGCGATGCAGTTGTTTTCGTAAGTCGGCGGCTTCATGTAGCTGGCGCGCGACGGGCCTTCCGCATCACTTGGCCGGCTCTCCGTCTCCGGCATCATCATGCCGCCGCCGGCGCCCGGCTTGGCCGGTGTCCCGGCAGTTTTCAGCGCCACCTCGCCGTACTTCCAGGTTTGCCCCATGCCGGATGACCGGTGACAATCCGCGCATTCCAGTTGTACTGGCTTGCCCGCCTCGCTCAGCAGGCCCGCCTTGAGATGCATCGCGTGATTGAACTTTATGTTTCCCGGATCGCGGAACCCGGTGCGCAGCGGCGCAAACTCCGGATGGTTCGCGTTAAAGCCCTTGATATCGGCCTGGTAAGTATGCGCTCCGCTCTTGATCTGCAGGTTGGAGTGGCACTGGGTGCAGCTGCGGTCGGATGCGTGGGCCAGGTTGGTGGAGCCCACGTGCTCCACGTGGCACGACGCGCAAGACGGGGTATAGGTCTGGCTGGCCTGGTGCATCGGCGCCTGGTGGCACGCCAGGCACGATTCGTCGCTGACATGCTTGCGGAACCCCACGCCCATGGCAATGGGCTGGTGGCAGGTGTTGCACTGGTTCCCCATGAAGGCGTGCGAAGTGGATAGGGGCCCGCTGCTGTAAGGAGCGTTATTGCGCGCCACTCCCAGACCCATCAGCCACAGCAACCCCAGCGCCGGTAGCCCGATGGCCAGGATGCTCCGCCATTTGCGGGTCGGCGTCCACGCCTTGAAATAATTCATGTCGTGGCGGGTGCCTAACGACTTAGCTGTGCGTGTGCGTCGCAGATTACGCTCCCTGGATTACTTTTTTTCCGCCAAACCCATCAATACCGCAGCGCCCCTATGGCGTGCACCAGTCCTAAGATCACCAGCGCCAGCGAAAGAGGGATATGCACCATCAGCCAGCCGTGCAGCACTTTATGCAATTTTGACTGGCGGTCAAGCTCACGTTTTTCTTCACAGATGTCTTCGAGATCGCTGATCGAGCTGTGCACCACTTTGGGCATGAGGGTACGCAGGCGCACGAAATTCTGTTTTGATTCGATGGCGCTGGATAGCACGCTGCCCGGCGGCATCCCCTTGCCCACCTGCGCCAGGTAAGGCCGCATCAGTTTTTCGTAGAAATCCCGCAGCTCCTCGGTGGCTTCCAGCTCCAGCCGCAGCACCGTGGAAACCGCGCCGATCTCCTCGGTATCGCTTTGCAGGGCGATGCTCTGCATCTTTACCGGGTCAGACAATTCCGCAACCAGCACGTCGGCTTCGCCGAGAAGCGTGCCCCGCACCCGGTCGATCTGGTCGTAGATGGTTTCCATGGGGACCTGCTGGGTGATGAGGCGGGGCATGTAGTGCTGCAGCACCGCTCCCAGGATGCCGCTGAGAATGACGATCACAAACAGCGTCATCAGCAGGCTGGTGAGGGCGCCGCCGCGAAATGAAAATCCGGAATGAAACAGGATCAGGGGAAAACTCAGCAGGCCCAGCCACAAGTGGCCGCGCATCCAGGTCTGGGCCCGGCCAATGCGCCAGATGGGAAATTTCTTGCGCATGCCCAGCAGCCCGGCAAAGATCATGAAGATGTAGCCCACCACCCCGAAGATGATGCCCATGCGGCTGCCGCCGTGCGGCCCCTGGGGCGAGCGCCCCGCGTAGACGGCATAGATCAGCGAGGAGACCAGCAGCCCCACGACCGAGCCGATAAACCATTGGCGATGAGTTTCGTCTATGCGCACGCGGTTCCTGGGTCTAAATCTTGTTGCCGGGTATCTCTACTTTGCGTTGCCTGGCTTTGCGCTGGGTCTCGGTGGGCGCCACCGGAGTCATGTTGCCCAACATTTCGGCAAAGAATTCCGTCGGATTCACGCGGTGCGCCGCATCATGCGGGCAGGCGTACACACAACTCGGCGTGCCCTGGTCGTGACACAGGTTGCAGGACGTCGCCTTGCGCACCGTGGCCTTGTGATGCACGTCAGACTGCGAAACCCCGGCCTGGCCCACTTGCTGCTGCACCGGGCCATCCACGCTGAATTCGTGAAGATTGATGTTGCCATACGGGCAATTATTAGCGCACAGCCCGCAGCCCACGCACCAGTCTTCGATGATGACTTCGAGCGAGTTGCGGCGGCGGATCGCACCCACCGGGCAGCCCACCATGCACAGCGGGTCGCGGCACTGCCGGCATGAAGTGGCGATCAGGTAGCGATCGAAGCGCAATCCATCGCGGATCAAGCGGGTGACCCCGTCGTGGGCGTCGGCGCAGGCTTTCACGCACATGTCGCAACGGGTGCAGCGATCAAGATCGAGCACCAGCAGGCTCTGCGCATCCATGAGGCCCTGGTTCAGGAACTCTTCCACGGGAACGCTGCGGAACTGCGAGACCCGCAGCTGGTTGGCCAGTTGGCGCTCGCGCGCCACCGCTTCGAGGTTGCCGCGGATCTCGGGGAAGCTATCCAGCATTTCGCGGAAGTCGTCGGCGTTGATCTTGACCAGCTCCACGTGATCGAGCGCGGTGCAGGTAGCGGTGCGGAAGCCTTCGCCCAGCAACCCGATCTCACCAAAATAATTTCCGCGGGAGACATAGGCCAGCACCAGCTCACCGCCCAGCCGCACTTCGCTGACTTTTACGAACCCGATGCGCACCAGGTAGAAGGAATCGGCCAGGTCGCCCTGCCGCGTGATCACCTGGCCCGGGGAGTACCGTATCAGCTCCACCCGGTCCTGCAGCTTGTGCACGAAATCGTTGCTGAGCCCGTGAAATACGGGGACGCTCTTAAGATGGGTCTGCAGTGCGCGCTTGCGGTAATTCACGTCGAGCTGGGCGCGGAAGGTCTTGTTCTTCTGCAGCACGTCGAGCACGTTGCGCAACATTTCCAGCATGACGCAGTCGGTGGACGCGCGCACCGTCGCCGAGCGCGGGTAAAAACTCATGCAGGTCATTTCGCCGAACAGATCGCCGGCCACCAGTTCGGCCACGGGATCGTCATACGCCAGGTCCACCGGGCCATCGATGGGGATCCACTTGCGATGGGTGTTTTCTTCAGGCCGTACGTCGTTCTTGCGCGTAACCAGGCGGCTCTTCAGCTTGCTGAGCAGTCCTTCGTTGGCGTCCTCGGTGGTCACATGGGCGCGAGGCGTCGAAATGTAAATGTTGACCTTGCCTTCCAGAATGTAAAACGCGGTGGAGCCCTGTTCGCCTTCGCGGACGATGATTTCGCCCGCCTTGAAATAGCGCTTGCTGACCGCGGTCTTGTTGAGTTCGAGGAAGGTGCCGGAAACGCCCTTGAACACCGGCAGCGCCAGCAGTTCGCGCACTTCTACCGCGTCGGTGTTGGCAAACTGCTCGAAATGCTGCCCGATCACCCGCTTGTTGGTCAGCGCGCCGGTAGGGCATGAAACCATGCACTCTCCGCAGGAAACGCAGCTGGAACTGCCCATCGGCGAGTTGGAATCGAAGGCGATGCCCGTTTCAAAACCCTTGCCCTGGCGCGCGATCACGAAGTTGTGGCGAATCTCGGAGCAGCCGCGCACGCAGCGATCGCACAGAATGCAGGCCGAGTGGTCCACCATGATGCTGAGCGAACTGTCATCTTTGCCGCGGGTGGGCGTGGTGCGCTTGGGAAACCTCGACTGCGACGCCCCAATGGTGGTGGCCAGGGTTTCCAGTTCGCAATCTCCCGAATGCTGCTGGCGCGCGCACGGCGTGGGATGGTCGGTCATCAGCAACTCGACCAGGGTCTTGCGCGCCGCCTGCACCTTGTCCGAGTTGGTCTTCACCACCATGCCGTTTTCAGCTTCGCGCACGCACGCCGC
Source organism: Terriglobales bacterium (assembly GCA_038253455.1). Lineage (GTDB taxonomy): Bacteria > Acidobacteriota > Terriglobia > Terriglobales > Acidobacteriaceae > JBBQWT01. The sequence goes on from JBBSHD010000017.1 coordinate 5,249, forward strand.
GGTCAGCACGCGCGCGTTCACGTCAACCACGCACACCCGGCAAACTCCCACCGGGGTCTCGTTCTGCTGGTGGCAAAGCGTGGGAATGGGAATGCCGTTGGCGCGGGCGGCATCGAACACCGTGGTTCCCGCGTCCACCGTCACCTGGCGGTCATCAATCGTCAACTGGATCTGGTTTGTGCTCACTGCGTGGCCCCCACCGGCTTACCCTTGAAGCAAATGTCTGCCGGGCAGCGCTGGTGCAAAATATGTTCATCCACTTCGGCGCGGAAATGCTGAATCACTGACTGGATGGGCGCGGGCACGATCTGCCCCAGGCCGCAGATGGAGGTCAACCGCATGGCGTCGGACAATTCTTCCACCAGTTGCATGTCGCTGGGCTGGTAGCGGCCTTCGGTCCAGCCGGTAATGATGTCCACCATCTTCTGCGAGCCTACGCGGCAGGGAACACACTTCCCGCACGATTCATTGCGATAGAATTTTACCGAATTCAGGGCCATGTCAAGCATGCAGGTCGGCTCCGCGCATACCACGATGGCGCCCGACCCCACCATGGAGCCGACTTTCGCCATCTCGTTCCAATCCAGCGGCAGCTTCATCATTTCCGCCGGCAGGTAGCCTGAGGATGGGCCGGATGGCGCAAACCCCACGATCTTCCGGCCTCCGGGTGCGCCCCCGGCGTGGCCCATGATCAATTCTTCGTAGCTGATGCCCATGGGGACTTCGAAAATTCCCGGATTGACCACGTCACCGCTGATGCCGACGAACTTGATTCCGGCGACGCCGTTGCGGCCATAATTCTTCCACCAGTCCACGCCGTGACCAAGAATGGCGATGGCCAGCACAAATGATTCCACATTATTGATTACGGTGGGCTTGTTCCACAACCCGCTGTACACCGGGAACGGCGGCTTGTTGCGGGGCTCGGAGCGCTTGCCCTCGATGGCTTCGATCAGCGCGGTTTCTTCGCCGCAAACATACCCGCCGGGACTGACGAACACCCGCAGGTCGAATTGCAACCCGCTGCCCATCACGTTATCTCCCAGAATGCCGTACTTGTAGCAGTGCTGAATTTCTTCTTCGATGATCTCCTGCGGGTTTTCGTATTCGTGGCGGATGTAAACGATGCCGGTCCTGGCCCCGGTCACCAGGCCCGCCAGGATCATGCCTTCAACCAGCAGGTGGGGCAGGTTTTCCATGATGTAGCGGTCCTTGATCGTGCCCGGCTCGCTCTCATCGGCGTTACAGACAATATATTTTTCGTCGCCGGGCGCGCCCTTGACCGCTTCCCACTTCACTCCCGTGGGAAATCCGGCGCCGCCCATGCCGCGCAGCGCGGCCGCCTTCAGCGTGGCCGTGACCCCGGGCCAGTCGCGCTTCTCCAGCGCCTGCTTCAACACCCCGTAGCGCGCTTCGCGGCCCTGGCCCAGATAAGGGTCGGTCTGCAGTTGCGGCGAGACCTTGATGACCTCGGGCTCGGGAAGGGCCTTGCCCAGCAGCGCGGCTTCCACCATGTTGACGATATTGCTTTCCGTCATATTGCAGTAGATGCGGTCGTTGATGGAAAACCCGGGGGCCAGATCGCAGCGGCCCAGACATGACACGTCGCGCACCGAAAGTTCTTCGGGCTTGGTATTGGCGGCCTTCTGCAGCAGGACGGTCTTCAGGTCGTTGGCCCCGCGCAGGTGACAGGTCATGTCGGTGCATACGCGAACATCCACCCGCGCCGGAGGCGTCATGTGGAAGTGCGGGTAGAAACTCGCGACCGCGTGAACGTCTTTGATGTGCAGGTTGTGCTTGTGGGCGATCAGCTCGATCTGGGCCGTCGGCAGGTAGCCGAACTCGCGCTGCGCCGCCTTCAGGTCTTCGAAGACCCCGTCGGTGTTGTGCACGGGCCCCATGGTGCGATGGCCGGGGTGGGGCGCTTCATTCTCAGGCTGATTGACTGGACTTCCGGTGGCCATGGGTTTTTGGATTCGCCTTTATTTTGAACAAAACCTTTCACGGTTCCAACTTCGGGCCAGATTTCCGCGATCAAACATCGCGTCCGCCGAAATATTCCGGACTGGTTCGATTCTCCGTAAAGGGGATGTGCGCAGGGACTATAACAAGCCTCTGCCTTCCAAGTCCACTGTTAGTTGCGGCCGGCGCGGTTGGGGCCGAAAAATCAGCCGTGATGACCACTTTCCGTGTCATCAATAATAAGGAACTCCGCAAAATTTGTGGTAGGCTCACGCGCATGATTCGACTATATCTTGGAACTATTTGCGGATTAGTCTTTGGGGTATTGTCCGCAGCCACAATGGTTCCCCTGTCATTCCCTGACAAGCGTGCGGCCCTTCTAGGCGCATTCCTGAATCGTCTGTCGATTGGTGTGGTCATCGGGTTGGCATCGACCCCAGAGAGACCGGGTTGGCTACTGGGGTTGGCGATCGGAGTCCTGCTCAGCCTTGCGGACGCCATCATCACCAAGGCCTACGCCCCAATCCTTATCCTCGGCGCAGTCGGCGGAAGTTTGATCGGATGGATCGTTGGAAGATTTGGGACCTGATCCCCAAATGAAATACTGCTAAAGATATTGATTTCTTTCTCGCCTAACGGTATAAGTTCGCACTGGGGTTTTCGTGGTTTTTATGGCGATGCTAGCTTTTCGCACCACCCTGCTCAAGAAATTCCTGCCGGCTTGCGGAATTATTTCCTCCGCTTCGCTCTGCGCGCTTGCTATGTTGGTAGTCAGCGCCGCTGCGCAAACCCGCGCCAACGTAGGCTATGAACACCTGCTGCCGCTTTCCGGCGCGCGCGCCATGGCCGCCCCGGGAATGCCATCGCGCTACATCGGGCCGGGCTCGTGCAGCGCCACCGCTTGTCACGGCGGCGTGCAGCCGCAGAAGTCAACCTCGGTCCTGCAGAACGAATACAGCACCTGGGTGGTGCAGGACAAGCACTCCCGCAGCTTTACCGTGCTCTCCAACCCGGTTTCGAAACGCATTGCTCGCATCCTCGGCTTGCCCGCGCCCAACACCGCGCCGCGCTGCCTTGCCTGCCATTCGCTGAATGCTTCTTCGGCTGAAAAAGGCCGTGAATTTGCCGTCAGCGAAGGCGTGAGCTGCGAAAGCTGCCACGGACCCGCTTCCGCATGGCTGGGCCCCCACGTCGAACATAGCTGGCCCCACGCGAAGTCGGTGGCCCTGGGGATGTATGACACCAAAAACCTGATTTCCCGCACCGAAAAATGCCTGACCTGCCACCTGGGCACGCCGGAAAAGAAAGTGGATCACGAGCTGATCGCCGCCGGCCATCCTGACCTGGTGTTCGAGCTCGATTCCTTCCAGGCCGTGGAACCGAAACACTGGATCGAAAAAACCAGCGACCCACTGTTCGGGGTCAGGGCGTGGAGCGTAGGCCAGGCCGTGCAGTTGAAAGAAGGCCTGAACCGTCTGGCCCGGAATGCCAAGGGCCCGGTGTGGCCGGAGTACGCGGAGCTCGATTGTTTCACCTGCCACCACAGCCTGACCGACCCCAGCAAGAGCTGGCGCCAGGAAATTGGCTATCACAACCGGCGTCCCGGCAACCCGCCGTGGAACGCCTCACGCTACGTGGTTTTCCGCCACCTGGTGCAGGTAGTTTCTCCGGATAATGCCAAGCGTCTCGATGATTCGCTCGCCAAGGTGGAAATGCTGGTCGCGCAGTTGAACCCGAACAAGGAAGAGCTGGCGAAGGCGGCCGAAGAAGGCGCCGACGTAGCCGGACGCATCTCGCACCAGTTGGACGGCGTGAGTATGCAGCGTGAGCAGACGGTCAGGCTGATGAAAAGCATTTCCGCCGACGCCGACAACATCTCCCGGCAGGGGGAACGGGTGGCCGAGCAGGCAGCCATGGCCCTCGATTCGCTCTACATCGCGTCGCACGGCGGCGCCGAAGGCGGCGCCCGGTCGGCCATCAACGGCCTGTTCCAGCAGTTGGAAAATCCGTCAGCCTATAACCCGCACCAGTTCGCCGCGCAGATGCGCAAGGTGAATTCCGTCGTCCGGTAGTGGGGACTGCTGAGTCCCCACGCAACACGCGCCCGTTGAATTGTTGTGGCCTTTCCCCAAAATCTCAAGAAGTTGCATGACATGGTGCAGGTCAGCGTACACGCCCTAAACATTTGTCATCCTGGAGCGAGCTCTTGCTTCTTGTTCGAGCGAAGGCCTCGTATTTTCTTTTGGTTTGAACCGGGTTGGCGTGAACGCCGATATTTTGCGTAAGCAGAACCGTCGTGAGGAAAGGTTTGTAACCCAATAGGGGTTCTTCCTCAGCCCGATAAAGCTGGCGATCGTCAGAATGACAACGCGTTGGGGGGTGGGAAATCCGCAGCGAATGACAACGCGTTGAGGGTGTGGGCACTCCCCAGCGAATGACCATGCATTGAGGGGGCGGAGACTTCCGGACAATACAGCGAGGGAAAGAACAACTGCCCACCTAATGACAACACGTTGAGGTGAGGTTCACTCTTCACTCCCTCCTTAGTTGAGAGTGAAGGTACACTCCGGAAGGAGTGCGTGCATTCCCAGAAGAAAACCAGCACTCCCAAAAAGGTACCCGCGATTCCTGATAAAAACCGCCGCCGTTCAGCGCCGCCCTCCAAGCCTTACAATAACCGCATACGATGCCCCGCCACACCATACTGCTGGCCTGCCTGATTTCTCTGGCGGCCGCCCACTCCACGGCCCAGTTATCGAACTACCCCGGCCCCTTGCAGCAGCCTCGGGACGCCATCCCGCTCAAGCTTTCCGGTGTGGTTGTGAACTCCGTCACCGGAGAGCCGGTTCCGCGCGCGCTGGTGAATGTGTTTCTGGGATCGCAGCGCGCCACCCTCACCGGCTCTGACGGAAAATTCCAATTCGAAGGCCTGGTCGCGGGCCGCACCGTGGTGGTGGCGCAGAAGCCCGGGTATTTCAGTGAGCAGGAGATCGGCCGCACTTACAATCCGCAGAACTTCTTGAACGTGACCGCGGACACTTCCGAGGTGATCGTGAAACTGGTGCCGGAAAGCGTGATCTACGGCCAGGTGCGCGACGACGATAATGAGCCGCTGCCCCATGCGCTGGTGCGCGCCAGCGTCAGCCGTATTCTCGATGGCCGCCGCTACTGGGTGCAGATCGGCCAGGCCAACACCAATGCAGCGGGTGAATATCGCATTGCCAAGCTGACCCCGGGCAGGTATCTGATTGCCCTCTCCACCAGCCAGAGAAATGGATCGTCGGGTCACGGGGGGTTTGCGTCAATTTATTATCCTTCTCCACCGGAGAGCAATACCTCCAGCGGGTTGGAAATTTCCGCCGGACAGAAGCTTCCTCAGGATTTTTCGTTGCGCGGCGAGCCAGTCTTCAAAATATCCGGGGTAATTTCGGCCCCGCCAGTTTTTCACATGTCCAACGTGGGCGTGCTTGACCGGTTCCGCCAAAGCGTTCCTGTCATGGTTCAAATCAACGGGGATACCGGGAAGTTTGAAGTTTCATCCCTGCCCGCGGGGTCCTATGTCCTCGAAGCTCGAGGCGCTGATCAGGCCCAGCATCAGTTTGGCGGCGAGCTGGTGTTCGGGGTCTCGGCCGCGGTCTCGGGACTGCACCTCTACCTTACCCCGGCGCCCTCTCTCGACGTGCAGGTGCGCGCAGATTTTTTAAACCCTCAACCTGCGGTAACCGCGCCCATGGCCCGCGGCCAGGGCAGCGTCATGAAAAAAAATATGGGGCCCGCGGGAATTCTTCCCGGCGGTTCCCCCATGGTTTCGGTACATTTGCGTTCGACTGGACCTGTGCAGCAGGATTCCTGGTCCAATTTCGAAGGACCGCCGGGCCGGGTAACCGTATCGGTAAAAAACATCGCCGCCGGGCGATACACCGTTGATGTCCTGCCACAAGCCAGCCAGGTTTACGTGCAGTCCGCGGTCTGCGGCGGAGTGAATTTATTGAACGATCCCCTGGTGGTCGAGGCGGGACGACAGCTGCCAACGCTGGAGGTGGTGCTGCGCGACGACGGAGGAAGTGTTCACGGAAGGGTGGAAGGCAGCGGGCAGCTTTTTTCCGGGGCCGTGATCGCCGTCCCCGCCTCTGCGCCGATGCAGTCTCCGCGGACGACTTACCTCGGGCCAGACGGGTCATTTGATTTCCTCAATCTTGCCCCCGGTGATTACCAGGTGTTTGCCTTCGATCATCTTGAGCGCGTGGAATATTCCGATCGCGAAGTGCTGCGTAATTATGCCGCTAAGGCGGCCAGCGTAACGGTTTCCCCGGGAAGCAACGCTTCGATCACGGTGCAGCCGGCGCTGGTGGGCGAGCCATGACGCTAAAGGTTCGCGCACCTTTCCTGGGCGTCATATCTTTACTGTTGGTGGCAGTGGCCATGGGGCAAACCCAGGCGCCCGCGGCGGGTGCGTCTCCCGCGGTGTATCGCATCAGCGGCGCCGTAGTGGATGCAACCAGCGGCGCGCCCCTGGGCAAGGTGGCGGTAAGCATCGTGCCCAGCGCTTCCCGCAGCGAGGCCAACGCGAAGACCGTAACCACCGCGCCTGACGGCCGCTTCGTTTTCGAATCCCTGCGTGCCGCCAAGTACAGCCTGCAGGCCGCGCGACGCGGTTATTTCCAGCAGTCCTTCGAGGCGCATGATAACTACTCCACCGCCATCGTCACCGGAGTGGGATTAGAGTCGGAAGACCTGGTTTTCCGTCTCCGCCCCAATGGCGACATCTCCGGCCACGTGCTGGATGAGCAAAACGAGCCCATTCGCAACGCTGGGGTAACGCTCTACCGGTATAGCGTCGAACCGGGCTCGCCGCCCGCGATGATGGCAGGCAACACCAATTCAAACGATGAAGGCGCGTACTCATTTGATTCCCTTGGACCAGGAAAATACCTGGTCGCGGTCTCGGCGGAACCGTGGTATGCGGTACGCAATATAGCCGCTGGACTTTCGCGGACAACCGCCACCAACCAATCGGAGCTCGACGTTGCTTATCCCACCACCTTTTATCCCGAGGCTTCCGACCCCAGCCGGGTGTCCCCCATGGAACTGGGCGTCGGCGCGCGGGAATCCCACGACATTATCTTGCGTGCGGTGCCTGCGCTCCGCCTCCTTTTACGAGGTCTCCCTGGAGCCGAAATCCCCCAAGTCACGGTGAGGCGGCGTTTCATGGGCAGTGAAATTCCAGTGATTGCGGGAACGATGCGCTCAGAAAAGGGCTTCGAGATATTCGGCCTGGCGCCCGGACACTATCTGCTTGAGATCCGTACCGGCGCCGGCGCGGTGTCGTTCCACGAAATCGATGCCAACAGCGACGGCGAGATCGATCCCGGCCCGGGCAGACCTGCGGCCACCGTGACCGGAGAGGCGACCTTTGAAGCTGGCCAGCCGGTTCCCCGAACCTTCATCCAATTGCAGGGACAAAACAGTTCAATGGGTGGACAAATTACCTCCCAGGGGAAGATCAATTTTGGTCAACCGGTCGCGCCGGGAAGATACACGGTAATAGTTCCAGCCTCGGGCCTCATCTTAAAGAGCCTGGCGGCTACCGGGGCCGGCGTCTCGGGGCAGACCATACAAGTGACCGGACAATCCCCGGTCAGCCTGGCAATCGAGTTATCCCGGGCCACCGCGCAGGTCGACGGCGTGGTTTTGGGTGACGGCAAACCAGTCAGCGGTGTGATGGTGCTGGCGGTTCCGCAAAATCCGGCAAGAAACTCGACTCTATTTCGCCGCGACCAGAGCGATAGCGACGGCACCTTCAGCCTGCTGAACCTGGCGCCCGGCCGGTACTCGGTCCTCGCCCTGAAAAACGGCTGGGACATCGATTGGGCCAGTCCCGCGGCGCGGCAGCCTTACCTGTCCCAGGCCGAGATCGTCGAGGTACTCGCCAGGGCGAAATACCAGGTAAAGCTCAAACAGCAGTAAGGATTTTCTAGCGTGCCGCCGGGGAAGCAGACGCGGCTATCTCCAAAGCCGGGCGCACCGAGAACATGTGCGCCGCCGAGCCCTCAAGGCGCACGAACATGCCGTTAATATTGAGGTCAGCCGCGTCGCGTTCGTAGCACTGGCCGTTGAGGTCATCACTGAATTCCCAGTGGGATGCCACGCTGAAATCGGTCGGCAAGGCCATTTTCGCCATCGCCGCGCCGCTTCCCAGGTTCACTACTACCAGGCGGGTTTCCGGGACGATGACGTCAGCCTTGGGATCAGGCTCTCCACTCCACACATAACCGACCACTGATTGGAAACTATCGTCGCCGGCTGACCGCATGTCGAGAAGTATCCAGTTCTGCGAGTGGTAAGCGGGGTGGTTGGTGACGTTCAGGATGCGTTCGTAGGCATGCCGTATTTCGGAATGCAGTGATTCGCTTTGCGAGCGGCAAAGCTGCACGGGGATGCGCAACGTTTTGCCCTCGAGTTGTCCCTGGTGATAAAAGCGCAGGCCGGGCAGCGAACCCATCAATGCCGCCACCGCCGGCATTCGTTGCGGACCAAAACTCGCGCAAGCGCGATGCTCATCGTGGTTCTCCAGGAAGCGCGCTGTCTTAGCTTGAAACGCCCATCCGCCCCTGAGGTGGGCGATCACGCTCTGCACGTTGCCGTCGCGCACGTCGTCGTAGATTTTCTTGTCGTAGGTGTAGTCAAAGCCCAGTTGCTGCAAGGCAAACTCGGTTCCGCTGTAAGCCTCGGCCATGAAAGTCAGGCCCGGGGTTTGCGCGATCGCGGTCTTCCAGAAGTCTTCCGCCGGCCGCGTCCAGTTGCTCAGCAGCGGGTTCCAGGTTTTCTGGAAGATATCGGTAAGCTCGAGCATGGCCATATCACAGCGCACTCCGTCCGCCTCATTGGATATGGTGTTGAGCACCCCGATCATCGCCCGGCACAGTTGGGGATTGAAATAATTCAACTGCGCGGTGTCGGCCCAGGGGGTAAAGTTCGGGTCGCGCCCGCGGGCGATGAACAGTGGCTTTTGCTCCGGCCCATGTTCGTCGACCAGCAGGAAGTGCGAGGGGTGTTCGCGATAATCGGCCAGCGAGCCTTGCACGTAATATTCGGGATGGCTGGTGATCCAGGGGTGATCAAGCCCGGTATGGTTGGGAACGAAGTCAACGAACAGCGCCATTCCGCGGGCATGCAGCTTATCGCGGACTAATTTCAAATCTTTGGCGGCGCCGACGTGCGGATCGAGAACATATTTCTGAATGGAGTAGGCCGAGCCCACAACATCGGAGATGCGCCACCCCGGCAGGGCCTGGTCATAGCCGCCGAACAGGTCGCGATCGGTGCGCGCCACGCGCCGGCCCAACTCGCTGCGCGTCCAGATGCCCATCAGGTAAACGATGTCGAAGCCGAGCTCCTTGAGTCGGTCCCACTCGGCATCGGGCACCGTGTTCAGAGTGACCTTGTGCCCCAGCCGGGCGGAAAGCTCGTCCAGCCATACCCAGGTATTGATTTCGAACAGGTGGGGATGCAGGCGCACCGGGAAGCGCTTGTCGGCCGCCGGCTGGGCTTTCTTCGCCCGCCTCGGCTTGGAGTTACCTTCCGGGGAGGCTGCGTGCGGCGAGACTACCTCTCCGTCAGCGGTTTTTGTTTTGGTTGATTTCATCGCAGTACCCAATCCTGGGCCGGTCTCGCCGGGCCCGCTCCCGCACCCGCCATGCTGGCGCGGATGGCATCCCTGACCTGATCTAACTCTGCCGCGTCCTTATACTTTGTACGCGGCCAGAAAAAACCCTTCAGCCCATCCTTGGGACGCCGTGGAACCAGGTGAAGGTGAAAATGAGGAACGCTCTGGCTGACCCCATTGTTGGCGGCCAGAAAAATCCCTTCGGCCTGCATCGCGCTCTGGATGGCCCGGCTGACGACCTGGGCATTCTGCATGAGCCGCGCCAGGGTTTCGTGCGGCAAGTCTGAAAACGTCTCAAAGTGAGTTCGCGGGATCACCAGAACATGGCCGTGAAATAAAGGACGGTGATCGAGAAAC
>JBBSHD010000018.1:0-14434 GCA_038253455.1 Terriglobales bacterium
CTCGATGTGACCGGATACGTGAGCGAAGGTTCGGGAGAAAATCTTTTCGTTGTGCACCGCGGCAAACTGCTGACCGCTCCGCTGGGCAACTCGGTGCTGCCGGGAATCACCCGCGAGTCAGTCATCCAACTGGCTTCAGATTTGGGTATTCCCACCATCGAGCAGATGATCCCCCGGGAAATGCTGTACATCGCGGACGAAGTGTTCTTCACCGGGACGGCGGCGGAAATTACGCCCATCCGGTCGGTGGATAAGATCCTGGTCAACAAGGGGATCAGCGGGCCCATCGCGCGCACCTTGCAGAAGGAGTTCTTCAGCATCGTGCACGGCGCCGCGCCCGACCGCCATCACTGGCTCACCCCGATCAACGTGGAGAGCAAACAGCCGGTCGCGGTGTAGGTTCGCTGCCGGTTGATTGCCCGCGGTTTTAATTTTTGACGACCCGCCTTGTGGAAGCCGCCATCAACCTCGTCATTCTGACGTATCCCCGGGTTGGCCCTCCACAACGTTGTCATTTTGACGCGCCCCCGGCTTCAGAACCACCTCAACGTTTGTCATTCTGACGACCCCCGGCTTCACCGGGGTGAGGAAGAACCCCTACTCTCTGAAAAAACTTTTCCTCCTGTGGGTTTTCCCTTCACTCTCAGCGTGCGCGAAGATGGGTGCGGTGTTCATCACTTTCAAAAAACTCCGGCGTAAAACTTTCTGAAATCATCGTGAGGGAAAACCATGGTGGGGAAAGATTTGTTGCACAGTAGGGGTTCTTCCTCACCCCGATAAAACTGGGGGTCAAAAGAATGACACCTGGTTAGGGGTTTTCGTGCTGGAAGTTTTGTCGCGCCCATTCGATGTCGCGAATGACGCGAAAACTCCTTCGATATCGCGAGTCACGCCAGGCCCTTGCCGCCCTCACTTCTTCTTCTGTGCCGGCCATCCCGGCAATTCATTACTACCTGTGATCAGCCGCGCTCCGCGGTCGTAGGTGACATAGGCCCACGCCCATTGCAGTATGACCAGCAGCCGGTTGCGGAAACCGATCAGGAAAAAAATGTGAATGAACAACCACGCCAGCCATGCAATCACGCCGGAAATATGCAGGCGCTTGCCCAGATCGCCCACTGCGGCGCCGCGGCCTATGGTCGCCAGGCTGCCCTTGTCCCAGTAACTAAACGTCCGGGGCGGCTGGCGGTGCAGTGCGAGTAATATATTTTTTGCGGAATGACGCCCCATTTGGATTGCCACTTGCGCCACCCCGGGAAGAGGTTGCCCATTCTTTCCGGTCATCAGCGCGAGGTCGCCGGCCACAAACACCTCGGGATGTCCGGGCAGGCTGAGATCGTCCTGCACCTGGATGCGGCCGGAGCGATCGAGCGCCGCGCCGGTGGCCTCGCTTAGGCTGGCTCCCAGCGGCGAAGCGGAAACTCCGGCGGCCCACAGTACGACCGCCGCCGGCTCAACTTCATCCCCAATGGTCAGTTTGCTGGGCTCAAGATTAGTGACGCGCGCGCCTAGGCGGACTTCCACCCCCAGTTTTTCCAATTGCCGCTGGGCGCTGCGCGAGAGGTCTTCAGGGTAGGCCGACAGGATCCGCGATTGTCCTTCCACCAGGATGATGCGGGCACTGCGCGTATCAATCTGCCTGAAATCGCGGTCGATGGCGTGGGTGGCAATCTCGGCGAGCGCGCCCGCCAATTCCACCCCGGTGGGGCCGCCGCCTACGATGAAAAAATTCAGCGGCTGCGGAGCTTCCCCCATCGCCTGGTTGCGCTCCGCCAGTTCGAACGCCAGCAGGACCCGGCGGCGGATTTCGAGCGCGTTCTCCAGGGTCTTCAGTCCGGGGGCGGCGAACTCCCACTCGGGATGGCCGAAGTAGGCGTGGGTGGCGCCGGCGGCGACGATCAGGTAATCGTATGAAATCGTGTCTTGCCCGGCCCGGTCCGTGGCTTCGGCGCCGGGCGTTTCCTGCTCGCTCTTGAGCTTGACCAGGCGGCGGCCGAGATCAAATCCTTCCACCTCTCCCAAAATCACGTCCACGTTGGAGTAACCGCGCACGATGCGCCGGATGGGAGTGGCAATGTCGCCCGGAGAAAGCGCGGCGGTCGCCACCTGGTAGAGCAGAGGCTGAAAGGTGTGATGGTTGCTGCGATCGACGAGGGTGACCCGTACCGGCTGGTTGGCCAGGGCGCGCGCCGCATACAATCCGCCAAAGCCTGCGCCGACGATGACCGCGTGCGGCCAAGCCGGGTTTATTTCACGCACTGCTCACCCCCATGTTTGATTGTAGCCAAGTGAAAACCCGGGCGGCGCGCATCACCAACCTAACCGCCCTGAAATCGCGGATTCGATTGCGAAAAGCTATTCGGCGTGATACGTTTCAACCAACTGGCGCGGGAAGCACCGGTTACCGTGGGGCGCGCTGTCACCGGACGTTTGGCGATGCAGTTCCCCGGCAATGACCCGCGCAATCGATTGCAGAAAAGCGCGACAGCACCGGTTGATTCATTTAAGGAACTCCATGCACATTGATGAACTTTTGCGGCTCGCGATTGAGCGCCACGCATCGGATTTACATCTCAAGGTGGGCAACTACCCTCACCTGCGGGTGGATGGCGAGCTGGTCTCGCTTTCCGACCTGCCCCGCGTTTCCGCCGAAGACATGCTGAATATGGCTTTCAGTATGATGTCGAACCGGCAAAAACAAAAGTTCAAGGAAATGACCGAGCTCGATATGGCGTACGGCGTGGCCGGCCTGGGCCGCTTCCGCGTCAACGTGTTCCAGCAGCGCGGCAACGTGGGACTGGTCTTGCGCGTGATTCCCACCAAAATCAGGGCGCTCGAAGAACTGTACCTGCCCAAGATCATCGACGATATCTGCGAAGAAGCGCGCGGCCTGGTGCTGGTCACCGGGGTCACCGGCTCGGGAAAATCCACCACCCTGGCCGCCATGATCGATCGCATCAATTCCAGCCGGCCGGAACACATCATCACCATCGAAGACCCGATCGAATTTCTCCACCGCGACAAAAAAGGCTTCGTGAACCAGCGCGAAGTGGAGGTGGATACGCCTTCATTCGGCTCGGCGCTGCGCGCCAGTCTCCGCCAGGACCCTGACGTCATCCTGGTCGGCGAAATGCGTGATCTCGAAACCATAGGGACCGCGCTGCACGCCGCTGAAACCGGCCACATGGTCTTTTCCACGCTGCACACCCTCGACGCCGTGGAAACCATCAACCGCATTATTTCCGTGTTCCCTCCGCCGGAGCAGAAACAGGTCCGCATGCAGCTCGCCGCGACTTTGAAAGCGGTCGTCAGCCAGCGCCTGGTGCGCAAAGGCGACGGCAACGGGCGCGTGCCCGCCGTCGAAGTATTGATTTCGACCGACTACATCAGGGAATGCATCATGACCCCGGAGAAGACCCGCCACATTCCCGAAGCTCTCTCCGCGGGCGTATCGCAGTACGGCATGCAGACCTTCGACCAGTCCCTCTACGATCTCTTCCAGCAGGACCTGATTACCTACGAGATGGCGCTGGAGAATGCGACCAATCCCGATGACTTCAAGCTCAAGGTCCAGGGCATCGGTTCCACCGCCGATTCCGCGCGCGAGCAGATGGAAGAATCAGGTTTCCACGGACGATAGTTTCCCGGGACGGGCGGCATTTCCGATCCTGCTAAAGAGCTCGCCTTTTCTTCATTGCCATCAGCAAAGGACGCATGCCCTTCGCCCGCAAGACCCGCAAAAACTACGATGAGGCGGCGCTTTATGAGTATGCCGTGGGAGCGCTGGCCCGAAAAATGCGCACGGTGGCAGAGCTCAAGCGGTTGCTCCGTCAAAAGGTTCTGCCCGAACAAGTCGAAGTGGTTGAAACCGTGATCGACCGGCTGAAAGAGCACAACTACCTCAACGATACCCGTTATGCCAGCGCCTATTCTTCCCTGCGCAAAGACAATCAGAAGTTCGGCAGCCGGCGCGTAGTTTCCGACCTCAAAGGCAAGGGCGTTCATGGCGACGTCATCGCCAGCACCGTCCCGATGATCTACGAGCAGGTGGACGAAGTCGAGCAGGCGCGAAAATATCTACTGCGCAAGCGTATTCGGCCTCCCCAGGAGCAGCGCGACGTGGCGCGCATCTTTCGCATGTTGATGCGGGCCGGCTTCAGCGGCGGCGCCATCGTCAAAGTATTAAAAGCGTGGAAGGTGGATGAAGAGACGCTGGCCGCCCTCGAAGACGAAAGCGCGGAAGCGGAGCCACTCGCATAGCAGGCAGGAAAATAGCGTAATGCTAAAATAAAAATATCTCATCGGGCGCAGCGAGCGGCTTCCATAGTCCCAATCCTGATCGCAATGCGCCTCATAAAACACTTATGACTGGCTCTGAAATCCGCGAAAAATTTCTGGCTTATTTTGAGCAGCAGGGACACCAGCGCGTGTCTTCGTCATCCCTGGTTCCGTGGAACGATCCCACCCTGCTCTTCACCAACGCCGGAATGAACCAGTTCAAGGACCTGTTCCTGGGCGCGGAGAAGCGGGATTACGTCCGCGCCACCACTTCGCAGAAGTGCGTTCGCGCCGGGGGCAAGCACAACGATCTCGAAAATGTCGGTTTCACCGCGCGCCACCACACCTTCTTCGAAATGCTGGGCAATTTCAGCTTTGGCGATTATTTCAAGCAGAAAGCCATCGCCTTCGCCTGGGAGCTGATCACCTCTCCGCAATGGTTTGCCATTCCCCGCGAGCGCCTCTACATCACCATCTTCGGCGGCGAAGGAAGCTTGCAGCGGGATGCCGAGGCCCACCAGTACTGGCGGGAACAGGGCGTCGATGCCGGCCGCATCTTTGAGCTGGGGATGAAGGAAAACTTCTGGGCCATGGGCGAAACCGGCCCCTGCGGCCCATGTTCGGAGCTGCATTACGACATGGGCGCGGTCGCCTCCGACGAGGGACATACCGATTGCAAGTTCCCCTGTGATTGCGGCCGATACGTCGAGATCTGGAACCTGGTCTTTATGCAGTTTGAGCGCGACGCCGCAGGCGCGCTGAACCCTCTGCCCAAGCCTTCCATCGATACCGGCGCCGGCCTCGAGCGGCTGGCTTCGGTGCTCCAGGGAAAATTATCGAATTACGAAACCGACTTGTTCACGCCGCTGGTCGCGCGCGCCGAAAAAATAATTACTGCCGCCAACCGCGGCACGGCGCCTCCACTGTCATCGCTGCGCATCATCGCCGATCACTCGCGGGCCGCGACGTTCTTAATCTCCGACGGGGTCTTGCCTGCCAACGAGGGCCGCGGCTATGTGCTTCGCAAGATCATGCGGCGCGCGATTCGCCACGCCCGGCTGAATGGCGCCACCGAACCTTTTCTGGCGGAGATGGTTTCGGCGGTGGTCGAACAAATGGAAGCTGCTTATCCCGAACTGCGTGAAAGCCGCGACCGGGTGTCCGGCATCGTGACTTCCGAGGAAGTGCGTTTCGCGCACACCCTCGATCAAGGGCTGAAGCGGCTGGAAGAAGATTTCGCGCCCCTGCTGCAACAGAAAACCAACGCACCTTCCGCCGCGGGGCCTGTTTATCCTGGGGAAAAGGCCTTTAAGCTTTACGACACCTTCGGGCTGCCACTCGATTTCATCTCCGACGCCGCGCGCGATCAGGGCCTGGGGTTTGACGAAGCCGGATTTAACCGCGCCATGGCCGCGCAGCGCGACCTGGCGCGCGCATCGTGGAAGGGCGGCGCCCGCGCATCGGCCAGCCCGGCGTTTCGCGATTTGCCGCGCACCGATTTTGCCGGATATGAAACCACTTCTCTTCCCGGTTGCCAGGTCATCGCCATGGTGCGTGACGGCCTGGGCGTGCAGGAGCTCAAGGCCGGAGAGGAAGGCGAGGTCGTGCTCGATCGCACTCCTTTTTATGCCGACTCCGGCGGCCAGGTCGGCGATCAGGGTTGGTTTTTTGAAAGCGGCACTCGTAACCTCATCGCCCAGGTAAATGGATGCATGATGCCGGTGCAAGGGGTTCGCGCTCACCGCGTGCACGCCACCCGCGAGCTGCGCGCAGGGGACCGCCTGGATGCGGTGGTCGAGAGCGCCGTTCGCCAATCCACCGTGCGCAACCATACCGGGACCCACCTGCTGCATGCGGCGCTGCGCGAAATTCTGGGCAAGCATGTGAAGCAGGCGGGCTCGCTGGTCGATCCCGGCCACTTGAGGTTTGATTTTTCGCACTTCACACCCGTGGCTGACGAAGAATTGCAGGACATCGAAGACCTCATCAACGCCGAGGTGCTGCGCAACCGCAAGGTGGAAACTTTTGTGGATGTGCCCATCGACGTTGCGGTCAATGAGTTGCACGCCATGGCGCTGTTCGGCGAAAAATACGGAGATCGAGTGCGGGTGGTAAAGATCGGCGACTTCTCCACCGAACTGTGCGGTGGAATTCACACGTCGGCCACCGGCGAGATCGGCTTGGTGAAGCTGCTGGATGAATCCAGCGTCTCGGCGGGAGTGCGTCGCGTGCAGGCGGTTACCGGCGGAGGCGCGTTGGGACAATTTCGCAAGCTGCAGGCGCTCGAAGAAGGCTTGCGCTCCCGGGTTCACGTGGAAGAACAGGACGTGCAGAACCTGCGCGGTTTTGGGGCGCGGCTGGTGCAGGATTATGAAAGCCAGATCAAGGAACTGAAACGCGAGCTCGATCGCGCCCGCATGAAGTCCGCGGCTTCCGCCGCCTCGTCCGCCGGCGAACAGACCCGGCTGGTCAACGGAATCAAGGTGCTGGTGCATCGCGCCGACAATCTCGAACGCACCCAGCTGCGCAGCCTGATGGATAGGTTGCGCGACCGGCTGGGCTCGGGCGTGGTCGCGCTGGGATCGGCCGGGGCCGACGGCAAAGTCGCGTTGATGGTCACGGTTACCAGGGACCTGGTCGCGAAGCTGCAGGCGGGAAAGATCATCGCCGCGATCGCTCCCAGGATTGGCGGCTCGGGCGGCGGACGCCCGGAGATGGCCGAGGCCGGCGGCAAAGATGCCGGGCAACTCGATGCGGCATTGCAGGCGGTTTACGAGGTCGTGGAACATTCGACCGCCGCCGCCTGATCGGTCTCTCGCAGTTCCCACCCCATGCCAGAAGATGAACGCTACTCGCGGCAAATCCTCTACACGCCCATCGGAAAGGCGGGCCAGGAAAAGTTTGCGGCCGCCACCGTCGCGGTTGTAGGCTGCGGCGCCACGGGCTCGGTAGTGTGCGGGTTGCTGGCGCGAGCCGGCGCCGGACATCTGCGCATCATCGACCGCGATTACGTCGAGCTCAGCAACTTGCAGCGCCAGTCATTATTTGACGAAGCTGACGCCGCGGAATCGCTTCCCAAAGCCATCGCCGCCGCCCGCCGTATCGCCACGTTTAATTCCGCGGTTGCGGTTCAACCGGAAGTGTTCGATCTGATTCCCGGCAATATCGAATCGCTGCTCGGTGGCGCGCAAATTGTGCTCGACGGCACCGACAATTTCGAGACCCGGTTTCTCATCAACGATTTCTGTGTGAAGAATGGGATTCCCTGGATTTATGCGGCCGCGGTGGGCGCATACGCGGTGACCATGAACATCTTGCCGGGAAAAACCGCATGCCTCGCATGTCTTTTTCCCGAGGCCCCAACCGGTGCGCTGGAAACTTGTGACACCGCCGGCATCCTGAACTCGGCGGCCAGCGTTGTGGCGTCGATCGCGGTGACCGAAGCCGTAAAGATACTGGTAGACGATACCCAATCGCTCAGGCCAACCTTGCTTTCATGGGACTTGTGGACGAACCAGCGCAGCGAGATCACAGCCACGCGCAACCCGGCTTGCAAAGTTTGCGGCCTGCGCCAGTTTGATCACCTCGCCGGGAAGGGCCGCGCGCAGATTACCCTGTGCGGGCGAAACTCGGTACAAATTCACGAGCGCCAGCGGCAGATGGATTTTTCCGAGATCAGCGCGCGCCTGCAACCCCACGGCGAGGTACGGCACAACGAGCTGATCCTGAGGTTCCGGCATAAAGAACACGAGATCACGCTCTTTCCCGACGGCCGCGCCATCATCAAAGGCACCACCGACCCCGCGGTGGCGCGTACCTTGTACGCCCGCTTCATCGGCAGCTAAGCCGGAACTCTGAACCCGGGCGGTGTTATTCTTCATTTCGCCAAACAGATGCGCCGCCGCGGGCATCTTATTTCCGTATCTTGATTTGAATTCGGGAGGCGCTTTGAGCAGCTCTGCAACCAGCGTGGAATCGAGCAACCCCAAGCTGCGCCGCGAGATGGGCTTCTGGGATGTGATGTTGTTCAACATCGCAGCCGTGCTTGGCCCGCGCTGGATCGCCGCCGCCGCCCACAATGGGCAGTCTTCCCTCAGCCTCTGGCTCTTTGCCGCGCTCTTTTTCTTTGTCCCCACCGCCCTCGTCATTCTCGAGCTCTCCACGCGCTTTCCCAGCGAAGGCGGCCTCTATATCTGGACCAAGGAAGCGTTCGGCGATTTCCACGGATTCATCGCCGGCTGGTGCTACTGGATCTATACATTTTTTTACTTTCCCGGATTATTGCTGGCCAGCGTGGCCATGTCGGTTTACATTGCCGGGCCCAAATATGCATGGCTGGCCAACTACCTGCCCTTCCAGCTCGGCGCGGCCCTGGCGCTTCTGGCCATCGCCGTGGGCTTGAATATCGTGGGGCTGCAGATCGGCAAGTGGCTGCAGAATGCCGGCGGCGTCGGCACCTACGTTCCCTTGAGCATGCTGGTGGCGCTGGCCGCGGTTTTCTTTTTCAAGCATGGCACGGCCACGCACTTTACCTTCAAGGCGTCGCTGCCGCAGTTCAATTTCGACACCATTAATTTCTGGTCGCAGATCGTCTTCGCCTTCACCGGCCTCGAGCTGGTTTGCACCATGAGCGAAGAGGTCAAGAACCCGCGCAAAACTTTTCCCCGCGCCATTTACGCATCCGGCCTGCTGATCGCGGTGATCTACATCCTGGGGACCATCGCACTGCTCACCCTGATGCCGGCGGGTGAGGTTGATCCACGCAACGGCGTCTTCCAGGCCATGGGACGCGCCTCCGGAATCATGGGCATCGCCTGGTTCGGAATCATGGCCGCCATCATGGTGACGGTGGGAAATGCCGGCGGCGTCGGCGCCACCGTGGCCGGCGTGGCGCGCATTCCTTTTGTGGCCGGCGTTGATCGCTATCTGCCCGCCGCCTTTGGGAAGATTCATCCTCGCTGGCGCACTCCTTATATATCCATCCTCGTTCAGGCGGCGATCTCCGCAGTGGTGCTGGTGCTGTTTCAGATCAATGAAAACCTGAAGGGCGCGTACCAGGCGCTGGTGGATGCGGCCATCATCCTTAACTTCCTGCCATTTCTTTATATGTATGCCGCCGGCATCAGGCTGGCGTACCGCTCTGACCGCAGGGCCAATCCCGATGCGGTGTTGATTCCCGGGGGTAAGGTGGGAGTGTGGCTGGCCGGCGGCATCGGCTTCCTGATCGTACTGGGGGCTATCATCCTGGCGCTGATTCCGACCGCTGATGTCGCCGACAAATGGGGTTTTGAATTAAAAGTGGCCGGCAGCTCAGCGATTTCCATTCTTCTGGGCCTCGTGCTCTACTGGCGAGGCGCCCGGCTGCGCAGTTCCGCCAAATAAATCGTCTTGACCGCGGGGCCGCTCCTAAAAAAGACCGGGAAGGTATAATTCGTAAGAGTTTGGAAACTTTCGAAACCCTGCTTTACGAATGCAACGAACTTCGACCGCCGCCGCATCCAATGACGATTGCGGCCTGAAAAGGCCAATTGGCAGAAGCTAAACAGACGCTGGTACCGGGATTATCCGAAGCCGAGGCCATAGAACGCGCCAAGGGCGGTGACGCTCATTCGTTTGCCGCGCTTTATGCCATGCATAAGCGCAGGGTGTACTCGTTGTGCCTGCGAATGACCGGTAATACGGCGGATGCTGAAGATCTTACGCAGGAGGCTTTTCTACAGCTTTACCGGAAGATTGGGACGTTTCGCGGAGAATCAGCCTTTTCCACTTGGCTGCATCGCATGTCGGTGAACGTAGTACTGATGCGCTTGCGGAAAAAAGGCCTACCGGAAGTTTCGCTCGAAGAAATGCTCGAGCCCCAGGAAGATGGTCCGCGTAAAGATGTGGGCGGCCGCGACAATGTTCTGGCGGGAGCGCTGGATCGCGTCAACCTGGAAAGAGTGATCGACGGTTTGCCTCCGGGATACCGGATGATTTTTGTTCTCCACGATATCGAAGGCTACGAACATAACGAGATCGCGGAGATGATGGATTGCAGTATCGGAAACAGCAAGTCTCAACTGCACAAAGCTCGGATGAAGCTGCGGGAGTTGCTGAAACAGGAAAAAGCCGGGGGCGAGCTCAATGGAATCCGCCCCTAGCGCCGGTGCGTACCTAAATGAGGCTGTGCTGATGACCTGTAGTGAACTGCAACAGGTTTTGCCTTTCATTATCGAAAGCGGCGGCACCGCAGAAGAACAGGCTCATCTGCGCGAATGTCCTTCCTGCGCCAGCCTGGTGGCCGACCTGAGTTACATCGCGGCCCAGGCCCGAAGCCTGCTGCCTATGCAGGAAGACCCCGACCCCAGCGTTTGGGAAAAAATCGAGAGCCGCCTGAAGACCGAAGGCCTGGTAACTCCCGGCACCCCGCCTGACACCGATTCTGTTTCGTAGCTCCGCGAGACGATTTCCTCTTTCACTCCGTCCTTAACAGAGCTCTTCATCACAATCGATCCTTCGCGACACCGTCGGCGAACCTGCGGAGGCACCTCCAGGCGCGGTCAATCTCTAATCGTTTCGGTGTTAAAATTTGCTTTAACCAGCAAAAATTTTCATCATGCCCGGCGGGGAATTTCGTTGATGATCAGGGGAGCGCCGGCCAGGCTTGTATTTCTAACCGGCTTTATGGGAGCGGGTAAAACCACGGTCGGCCGGGCGCTGGCCGAGGAGTTGGGTTGGAAATTCAGAGACCTCGATGAAATGATCGAGGCCGCCGCGGGTAAAAGTGTTGCCGCAATTTTTTCAAGCGCGGCCCGCTCCGCGGATGGCGAAGGAGAATTTCGGCGGCTGGAATCCGAGGCCCTGGGCGTGCTCCTGGCGGCAAAATCGCAATCCCCCGGGCAAGGGGGAACAGTGGCGGCACTGGGAGGCGGAACGCTGCAACGGCCGGAAAATCGAAGATTAATGCAGCAGCCGGGAGCCACGTCGGTGTTTCTGCAAGCTCCGGTCACCGTGTTATTCGAGCGCTGCCGGGGCACCGGGGCGACGCGGCCTTTATTTTCGGAGATGGAAAAGTTTTCCGCGATCTATGAAGAAAGACTGGCGGTCTATCAGGAATCAACCATTACGGTACTGACCGATGGAAAGTCTCCGCGGCAGGTGGCAGCGGAGATCACGCAACGGTTGCACTTATAACCGCGCGGTTTCAGGGAGAAGAATGATGAAAATTTCAAAGCTGGGAGTGGTAGCGCTGGCGCTATGGTTGTCATTCACCGCCGCGCGGCCTGCGATTGCGGCCAAGGGAATGTCGGGAAACGTCGTGGATTCAGGCAGCTTTGGCATTTTCGTCGCCGGCAAGCGCGTAGGCACCGAAACCTTTCGGGTCGAGCAGCGTCCCGACGTCAACGTGATCAGTTCCGAGATTAAGGTGCTCGAAGGCGGCAACACCCAGCGCGCGGAAATGGAGTTGAATCCCAACGGGGACCTGCGCCGCTATCTCTGGCAGGAAGTGCAGCCCGGCAAGGCCCAGGTCGTGGTGGAGCCCAGCGACGAGTTCCTGGTGGAACGAGTGATCGCGGGCGGCAAGGAAAAGACCCGCGACGTCTCGCACATGCTGCCTCATTCCACCGCCATACTCGATGACAACTTCTTTTCGCAGCGCGAGATCCTGGCGTGGAAGTTTCTGGCCAGCGCTTGCACCGCGGGCAACGGCGTGTTGAAGTGCAACCCGGTTCCGGCACAGTTCGGTACCTTGAATCCCCACCAGCATGTATCCAGCATGGTTTCTCTTTCCTTCGTGAGCCGCGAGAAGATGACGCTGCACGGCGTCGATCATGATGTTTTCAGCTGCAAGCTGGCGACTGAAACCGGGGACTGGCTGCTCTGGTTCGATGAAAACAAGAAAATGGTCCGCATCGTGATCGCTTCAGAAAATACCGAAATCGTCAGGGACTGAAGGGTTTGGGAGGATTCAATTGAGGCCCTGGGTCGAGAGACGAGACACCGGACCGGTGGGGCCTGCGCCCCAGGCTGCCGGTCATCGCTCCGACATCATATTTTTTTTCGCGGTGTCTCTCGCCATTTACCTGGCTTTTGAAGTGCGCGCAGTCTTGCTGCTGATTTACGTCAGCGCGCTTTTCGCAATCGTTCTATCTCCCGCCATAAGGTTTGTTCGCGGCTTTCAGGTTCGGGACTGGCGCCCGGGGCGCGGCCTCGCCATCCTGGTGCTGCTGCTATCGGTGCTGGGATTGATCGTGCTTTTTCTCGTGTTTGCGCTGCCGCCGATTTTTCGCGATGCCCGCGCCCTGGGCAGCAACTGGCACGTGCACGTCGACGAGCTCAGCGTTCGCATTCGCCGCATTCCGTTTCTCGAGAAATTCAACCCCGCATCATTGCAGCAGTATGGTTCGGGCGCGGTGGGCGGCGCTTTCGGGTTGTTTCGCGGCCTGGCCGGCGGCCTGGTGGGATTGTTCAGCACGTTCATCATGATCGCGTATTTCATTCTCGACGGCGACCGCGCCGCCGCCTGGATCGTGTCACTGTTCCCGCGCCCCCACCAGACCCGGCTGTTCGCCACCATGCACAAAGCCGAACGCAGGGTGCGTCACTGGCTGGTCGGCCAGTTGTTGCTCATGGCCATTCTGGGCGTGACCAGCGGCATATTTTTCTCAATCATCGGGGTGCGCTATTCCTACGTGCTGGCGGTGCTGGCCGGCGCTGCGAATATCGTCCCCATCCTGGGCCCGGTGGTAGCGGCAAGCGTAGCCTCCATCGTGGCACTGACGGATTCTCCCGGAAAAATGATGCTGGTGCTGTTGTTCTATCTCATCTACACCCAGGTGGAAAACGCTTTTCTCACTCCCCGCATCATGAAGACCACGGTGGATTTGCCCCCGCTCGCCATCTTCGTGGCCCTGATCATAGGAGGCGCGCTGGCCGGCGTTCTGGGCGCGCTGGTAGCGGTGCCCACCGCCGGTCTGATCGCGGTGTTCGTGGAAGAATATCTGGAAAAACCGCTCGCAGAGTAACAGTAGAGTCGCGTTTTATTTCCTTCGGGAGAGAAGTACAGGTCCTGAATGAATTGTCATTCCGAGCGAAGAAGCTGTGAAATAACCCCAAGACCGAAAAAACGAACAACGCCAAGTTGTTGAATGGCAATAAGTTAGTAATTTGGAATTTTGATCGTTTAGGGTTATTTCACAGCTTCGAAACCGAGGAACCCTTTGTTTCTTTGACGCATACCGTGCTGCCGCTCCAACCGCAGATTCAAAGTAATCGACGCTCGGACTTTACGCGTAGCCTGCCGTTGACTCTAATGGCGGGACTAAACAATTTCTTTACCCGGGAGATCTACGCCGGTGGGCGAGCATGAAGCAAGTTTGCACGAAGCTTACACTAGGAAATTTCGGATCGGCGCTAAGAAGATGCGTTTGCTGGAAAGCGATACCCTCAAGTGGCTTGATTTAGGGGAAGGCCTGGAAGATTTCCTGGCTTAGCAGGACAGATTCAAAGGCAGGCTGCGCGTAGAACCATTTCGAAGGTCCGGTGAATCCATTGATCAAGGCTGGAACTCCTGCCAGCCTACAGGAAACAAAAGGTTCCTCGGCTTCGCTCGGAATGACAATTCATTTAGGACGTGCGCTCTGTCCCGTGAGACACATAAAACGTAGCCTTCCGTCCTCGCGACATTTAAAACGTCCACCAATGGGAGCACGCAGATCGTTTTCGCTTTGCACACCCCCAAATCAAATTTTTTCCCCGCCGTGTAAAATTCGATACACCATATGGCAAAAAAAATTCCAGTGGGGATACTCGGCGCCACCGGCGTCGTCGGCCAGCGGTTCATCCAGATGCTGGAGAACCACCCGTGGTTTGAAGTCGCCTGGCTCGCCGCCTCCGATCGCTCGGCCGGACTTCTCTACGAGAAGGCGGCGCGCTGGCGCCTTTCCACTCCCTTGCCGCCATCGCTGGCGCGCCTGAAAGTTTCTCCGGCCACGCCCCAGGGCGCGCCGCGATTGGTGTTTGCGGCGCTTGACAGCGCCATAGCCCTTGACTTGGAGCCGAAATTCGCGGCTGCCGGATGTGCGGTGGTCTCCAATTCCAGCGCGTTTCGCATGTATCCGGATGTGCCGCTGGTCATTCCCGAGGTGAATCCTTCGCATCTCGCGTTGATCGCCGC
>JBBSHD010000019.1:0-14104 GCA_038253455.1 Terriglobales bacterium
CGGAGCACCCTCCCCGGCAGGCCGCATTCCCCGAAAAAGTTGATACCATCCCACTTTGAGTGAGTTGCCGCTCATCCGGCCCGCTAAATGGATGTTAAACCCAAACCCGACCCGCTGCCCGCTTGGCTGGTCAGCGTGCTTGACCGGAGCTACGGAGAAACCGAGGCCCAACGCTATGGCATGGGACGCGAAGGGTTTAACGCCATCGTTCTTGCGGTGGCGGAGAAGTACCTGGCGCCTTCTTATCTTACCGACCGTGCTCATACCGATAAGTTTCTCGCCGGCCTTCATGTCAAGGCGCTGGTGCTGGCCCGGGCTTGTGCCGCGGGGAACGACGCTGCCTGGCAGGATTTTCTGCTGCAATTCCGCGAGACCCTTTATGCGGCGGCGCGCTCGATCACCCATGAGGAATCGAGTGGCCGCGAGCTGGCCGATTCGCTTTACGCCGCCCTCTATGGAACGGCGGCTCGTGAGGGCAAGCGAATATCGAAGCTTGATTCTTACACCGGGCGCGGCTCGCTGGCGGGGTGGCTGCGCACCGTGCTGGCGCAGGAACATGTCAACCGCTATCGCAAGCAGCGCCATACGGTTAGCCTTGAAGAGAAGACCGACGCGGGGATGCAGTTCGCGGCGCCGGGTGCCGAACCGGTCGCGGATCCTGATGCGCGGGTGGTGAGCGCCATCGACCAGGCGCTGGCGGAGCTTGAGGCCGAGGACCGGCTCATCCTCATCCATTACTATCTCGAAGGGCGCACACTGGCCGAGGTTGGGCGCATGTTGGGGGTGCACGAATCCACCATCAGCCGCAAGACCGCCAAGATTGTGGAGCGATTGCGGCGCGGGATTTTCGGCGTGCTCTTGAAGTCGGGAATGAGCCGCAGGCAGGTGGAAGAGGCTCTGGATGTCGATGTGCGCGATATCACGGTTGATTTCAAGAAGTCACTCAGCCGCGAGGGGACTGGTCCGGCGCCGGGGGCGGGTCTGGGCGCATCGGCATACCCGGCGAATCTTACGCAAGATTTGAAAGCTCCAACGTTCCAAGCTAGAGAAGGCGAGGAGTAGCGGCCGCGAGGCCGCTGGTGCAATGGCAGACATTCCTGAAATATCGAAGCTGGTGCGGCAGCGGCTGCAAGTCTCTGCCGACGCGGCGAATGCGCATCCTGACGCCAACCTGCTGGCTGCCTATGCCGAGCAGGGACTGAGCCGCGCCGAGCGGGTTTCGGTGATGGAACACTTGTCGCGCTGCGAGCAGTGCCGCGAGGTGGTTGCCCTGGTGATGCCGCAGGTTGCGGAGCCGGTTCCGCTGCGTCCCGAGCTGGTAACGCCGGTTTCGTCTGTGGCGGGCGCACGGCGGCGCAGTTGGTTTAGCGATCAGAACCTGTTATGGGCAAGGCTGGCGGCCACGGTTACGGTGGCGATCGGAATCGGACTCACCTATTACGCCACCCATGACCGGCAGCCTGCCTTGGGGCCGGTTCCGGCGATCAACGCACCGGCCGCGCCGGCGCCCGACAAACAGGCCGAGATACCGCCATCCACCGGAGCCGATAAAGTTGTTGGATCAGAAGACGGCGCCGCCAGGAAAGAGAAGCAAGAAAGGACAAAAGCAGCCGAGCCGGTGGCCGCTTCGCCGAAAAACGTTCCTACGGAGAGGGCGGAGATTCAAACTCCGGCTTCATCATCAGTGAGTGAAGAAAAGAAAGCGAAGGCGGAGTCGTCTAAAAAACGGGACGAGGTCGCCGCCACGCGAAAGCTGGGGATCGCCGGTGGGCAGACTGCTTCGGACAAAGCGGATACCGCGCTGCCCTCGCCGCGGGCAACCGACGCCATGAGCGCGAACCGAGAGGCTGCCCCCCACGTCGCCATTGCCGCCGAGACGCCTTCCGCGAGCATCAAGTTAAGAAAAGACAGCGGACGGGCGGGCGCTGCGGGCGGCAAGATGCCATCCGGCGATTCCGCGGGAGCGGCCTCGCCCCCGGCCTCGCCCCAATCAGCGGCGGAACAGCAATCCGCTTCCGCGCAGCAAGGCGCGCTTTCCGATACACAATCGCTACCATCGACGCAGGCCAGCCAGCAAAAACAGGCGACCGCACAGATTCGGCCATCACTAACCATGGAGCCAATGGCGGGGCCGCAGGCCAACGCGCCCTACGGAGCGTCACGCGCCGCAAATTCCAGCAAGTCGAACGCATACCGATACACGGCATCGCGCTGGACGATCTCACCCGCAGGCCGCCTGCAAAAACTTTTCTCCGCAACCGGCGGGTCGCCGCAATCGACCGATGCCCAGGTTGGCCGCGACGTGGTCTTCCGGGCGGTCGCCGTCATCGGCACCCACGTGTGGGCCGGCGGTAGCGGACACCAGTTATTTTATTCGCGCGATGACGGGACGCACTGGACCAGGGTCATGGGAGACTGGCAGGGTGACATCACCAGCATGCGCTTCAGTGACCTCAAGCATGGCGAGCTCATTACCTCCGCGGGCGAGCATTGGACTACCGTGGACGGCGGCGAACATTGGAGCGATGCGGGGAGCGCGCCCTAAACCATGTCATCCAGCAGCGACATCACGAAGGTAGCGGTGATCGGCGCCGGCGCATTTGGCCGGAACCATGCACGGGTCTATCGCGCGCTCGGCGAGGAAGGTTTCCCGGTGCAGCTCGTGGCCGTGGTGGATACTGACCCGCAGCAGGGGGCGCAGGCTTCCGCCGAGTTCGGGACGCCATCCTTTAATTCCGTGGCCAGCTTGCTGGCCGATCCCGCCATCAGCGTGGATGCGGCATCGGTTGCGGCGCCCACTGCTCACCACCTCGATGCTGCGCGGGCGTTAATGGAAGCCGGCATCGACGTTCTCATCGAGAAACCGCTGGCGGCCTCGATTGATGAAGCCCGGGAAATTCAGAATATTGCGCGGCGCACCTCGCGGGTGGCGCAGGTAGGTCACCTGGAAAGGTTTAATCCCGGCTTGCGGGCGACGCTTCCGCTGGTCACCAATCCAATGTTTTTCGAGGTGCACCGGCTGAGCATGTTTTCGCCGCGTTCGCTCGACGTCGATGTGGTGCTTGATGTGATGATTCACGATCTTGATATCGTGCTCTCCCTGGTCGATTCCGAGGTGAAGGAGATTCGCGCGGTCGGCCTGCCCATTCTTTCGGCCAAGGTGGATATCGCCAACGTGCGGCTGGAATTTGAGTCCGGATGCGTGGCCAACTTCACCGCCAGCCGGGTGAGCACGGAAAAAATCCGCAAGCTGCGTTTTTTTCAGCCCAGGCAGTACATCTCGGTGGATTTCACCCGCCAGGACGTGGTCGCCTTCCAGGTCGAAGACATTGATGTCCCGCCGCGCGACGCCGCTCACAGGAGCGGCCTGGCCGCCCTGGCAGCGGGTTCGGGAATCAAGATGTACAAGCCCGAAGTCATCAAAGAAGAGCCCCTGCGCGCCGAATTGAAATCGTTTATTGAGGCGGTGCGCAATCGCTCCACTCCCCTGGTCACCCTCGAGGACGGGCGCCGCGCCCTCTCCGTGGCCCTCGACATCAGCGCCGCCATCGCCGATCACCAGCGCCGCGCGCTGTTGTGATGGAATTCCGGCGGCGCATCAACTTCGTAAAGAATCGTCAGAGAAGTTGCCCTCCGCGTTTTGCATGCGTTGCGGACTATAAAATCTAAACAGGAGATATTTAAGTCGAAACAGGCTGAAATGCGTCCAATCATCAGTCTGTTTTCTGCCCTCGCGGCTGATTTCCCACTGGCATGCCTCTGCTGACTCAAATTCCGAAGGAACCACGGCTGCGGGTGCGCTATCCCGAGGAAGTGCCGGAACTGCATTTGCTGCTGGCCGATCTCGAAGACGACCGCCGAAATTCGCGGCTGCGCGAAGGCTTGTGGATTTCGATCATCATTCACTTGGTGGCATTCCTGGTGTTCCTGTTCGCGCCGCGTTATTTTCCGCAAAGCTCGCCCGACCTGCGGGAAGCCAGTCCTCTCGACAACAAGTCGATCACCTACGTGGAGATGAATCCCGACGCGCAGAAGGCGGTGACCACGCCGCGCACCAACATCATTTCAGACAAGAACCGCATCGCCACCTCGCGCAATCCCACCATCGACCGCAAGAGCCTGGAGGAGCTGCGCCCGCGCAGCCGCGCCGGGGCTCCCGGGGCAATGCAGCCGCAGGCGCCACAGCAGCAGCCTGCGCAAATGGCGCAAGCTTCGCGTCCGCCGCCGAATCCCGGCGAGAATTCGCAGCCGCCTGCCCCTGCTCTCGACAATGAAGAGCCGCAATTGCCGGTGCGCTCCAAAGCCGGCAGCCATCCTTTTTCCGCCAACGCCGGAATGTCGGCGGGCTCGGCCATCGAGCAGGCGGCGCGGGCCACAGCCGCCAACCGCATGGGCGGAGTGGGCGCGGGCGAGGGTGGAGAAGGCGGCCTGGGGGGCCGCTCCAACAGCTCGGTGAAGAGCCAGATCGATGTGCTCAGCGACACCATGGGCGTCGATTTCAGCGCGTACCTGCAGCGGGTGCTGCATGACGTGCGTATCAACTGGTACAACCTCATACCCGAGGTGGCGCGGCCGCCGCTGTTAAAACAAGGCAAAGTGGGGATTGAATTCGCCATCCTGAAAGATGGTTCGGTGCAGGGGATGAAGCTGGTCACCCCCTCAGGAGACGTATCGCTCGATCGCGCAGCCTGGGGCGGCATCACCGGATCAAACCCCTTCCCGCCGCTGCCGTCGCAATTTCGCGGCCAGTACCTGGCGCTGCGGTTCCACTTCTATTACAACCCCCGGGACAACGAGCTGCGCTGAACGCTCGTCGGTTAGCCTCGCCTCACATTTTCAGAACCGGAGCGCAGTGAAGCTCCGCGGCCTCGCATTTCTTCTACAATCAAATGCTGTGGGCCCGGTTCGCAGACAAAACTCCGGCATCGTGATAGTTGCGATCGTGATCCTGATCTACCTGCTGCTGCGCTACGGGAGGAGCATCCCCTGGCTGGCACGGTGATCAACGAAGCTCCGGCGGAACCCGGCGATCCGCTGCTGGTTGTGATCGTCGGCCCCACCGGCAGCGGCAAGACCTCCCTCGCGCTGGCATTGGCCGAGCAATTTTCCGGGGAAATCGTCAGTTGCGATTCGGTGGCGGTGTACCGCGGTTTTGAGATTGGGACGGCGAAGCCTCCGCTGGCCGCGCGCCAGCGCGTGCCTCACCATTTGATTGACGTGGCCGACGCCGGCGAAAATTTTACCGCCGGAATGTACCTGCGGCAGGCGCGGCAGGCCCTGGCCGAGATCGCTTCCAGGGGCAAGCTTCCCGTGGTCGTGGGCGGCACCGGTCTGTACCTGCGTGCGCTGCTGCAGGGTCTTTCTCCGGCGCCTACGCGGGTTCCGGAGTTGCGGGAGCGTCTGCGGGCGCTTGCCACCCGGAGTCCCGATCATCTTCACCGGGTACTGCGCCGCATGGATGCCGCGGCCGCGGCCGCAATTCATTCCAACGACATTCCCAAGATCATACGGGCCATCGAGGTGTGCATGACCTCGCGGCAGACCATGACAAGCCTGTGGAAGGAAGGCCGCGAGCCGTTGCGGGGATTCCGCATTCTGCGCATCGGGCTTTCGCCGGAACGTGCCGCGCTGTATGCGCGCATTGAGCTTCGCGCGCAACGCATGTTTGACGATGGCCTGGTTTCCGAAACTCAAACTTTACTGCAGGCTCACGCCGGCCCCGGGGAGCTTCCTTTCGTGTTCAATTCCCTGGGTTACAGGCAGGCGATGCGGGTCTTGAACCGCGAGGCGGAACGCTCGCAGGCCATCGCAGAGGCGCAGCAGGCGCACCGCAACTATGCCAAGCGGCAGATGACGTGGTTTCGGCGGGAGCCCGATGTGCTGTGGCTGACCGGATTTGGCGACGACGCCGAGGTGCAACGCAGGGCCGCGGAGGAAATTGCGAAGGCTGGTGTTAAGGCTGTCCCATGCAGTTGATTTAAAGCCACACAGTCGCGAAAATCCTGGGCCCGAGCAGCAATTCCACCCCTCAGTTGTCATTCTGACGATCCCCGGCTTTATCGGGGTGAGGAAGAACCCCTACTCGGCAACAAATATTTCCCTCTACTAATCGCTCTGCCGATAATTTCAGCCACGAGTCGGTGGGATTGCTTCTTCAGGCGGGATTTGCCCGACGGGTAAAGCTTCAGTCAACTACCTCCTGAGTTTCATCCTTCCGCCAATTCTGATATTGTCCTGAAAATGTTAATTCTCAAGCGTAAGCTGCTTATTCTCATCTTCCTTCTCCTCGTGCCGGGCGCTATTTCCTGCGTGGCCGCCGATCAATACCAGAAAATTGGGCCGGTGCAACTCACCCGCGAGGGCAATCGCTGGGCGGAGAAGACCCTGAAAAACTTGAGCCTCGAAGAGAAGATCGGGCAGCTCATCATGGTGCGCGGCCTGGCTGAATTTGTGAACCTGGAGAGCCCTTCATTCGTGGCCTTGCGCGATTCGATTCGCAAGTACCACCTGGGCTCCGTAATCATCAGCGTGCCGGTTGAGGATGGCTTCCTGCGGCGCAGCGAGCCTTACGAGGCGGCCATGTTCACCAACTTGCTGCAGCGCGAATCGCGGGTGCCGCTGATCTTTGCCGCGGATTTCGAGCGCGGCCTGTACATGCGATTGAATGGCGTCACCATGTTTCCCCACGCCATGGCGTTTGGCGCGGCGGGAAAAACTTCGTACGCCGAGGCGTTTGGCAACATCGTCGCCCAGGAGTCGCGCGCCATCGGCGTGCAGTGGAATTTCTTTCCGGTGATGGACGTCAACTCCAATCCCGCCAACCCCATCATCAACACCCGCTCGTTCGGCGAAGATCCGGCGCAGGTCGGCTCGCTGGGCGCGGCATATATCGTGGGCTCGCGGCGGGGCGGCTTGCTTTCCACGGCCAAGCATTTTCCCGGCCACGGGGATACCGGCACCGACTCGCATCTTGACCTGGCGCAGGTCGGAGGAGACATGGCGCGGCTGGATTCGGTCGAGCTGCCTCCGTTCCAGAAAGCCATTGCCGCGGGAGTGGACGCGATCATGGTCGCGCACGTCAGCGTCCCCGCCATCGATCCGGCGGCGAACAAAGTGGCCACCAATTCCGAGAAGATCACCACCGATCTGCTGAAGTACAAGATGGCATTCAAGGGCCTGGTGGTGACCGACGCCATGGAGATGCGGGGATTTTCCAAGCTGTACCCGCCGGGCCCTAACGCCGCAGGCCGCGCCGCCGTGGATGCATTCAAGGCCGGCAACGACATGCTGCTGCTGCCTTCCGACCTCGAAGGCACGATCAAGGGCATGATGGCGGCGGTGCGCAGCGGCGAGATCACCGAAGATCAGATTGACGCTTCGGTGTTGAAAGTTCTGCGCGCCAAGGCTTCGGTAGGATTGAACAAGGCCAAGCTGGTGGACATCAATGCCCTGGCTTCGGTCATCCTGAAGCCGGAAAACATCGCCCAGGGACAGGAGATTGCCGATGCCGCGGTCACCTTGGTGCGGGACAATGGCAAAGTATTACCGATGAAACGTGGAACTTCCAGCGCCCACGGGCCGTATGAACCAGAAGTGGAGGCTGCCAGGCAACTGGTGGCGGTGGTGTTTACCGATGACACGCGCACCGAGTCGGGAAGGACCTTCGAGCGCGGATTGCGCAACCGGGTTCCCGACGCCAGCATCTTTTTTCTCGACGATCGCAATGCGGGTCCAATGTCAGATTCGATCATGGAAGCGGTGAAACAAGCGCGAGCGGTGGTGGCGGTGACGTACGTCGTCCCCACGGCGGGCAAGATGCGCCGCGTAGCCGGGAACACGGTGAACACGGTTTCGCTGGCGGATTCACCCGCCGCCCTGCTAACGCGGATGCTGGAGGCGGCGGCGGACAAGACGATAGTGGTTGCCATGGGCAATCCTTATGTGGCCAGCAGCTTTCCCCAGGTGCAGAACTATATGTGCACCTTCTCCAACGGGCCGACTTCCGACATCAGCGCGTTGAAAGGAATGTTTGGTGAGATGGCGATCCGCGGGCATCTTCCCGTAACGCTGCCCAACATCGCGGAGCGGGGAAGCGGAATCGAACGCGGCGCGGTCACCGGAAGCGCGGTCATCCACAATAGGAAAAAACCAGCCAGAAGCCGGGGCGAGACGGAGAACGTCCGTCCCGGTCACTGAAGGGAATGACAGGAGTCTTTATGTGGGATAGATCAATCGTTAAATTTGCCATGGGAACGGCTGCGCTGCTGGTGGTAGCGGTGGCGCTGGGCTGCCAGATGGACGTGCATTCGAAGAAAAACGGCAACGGGGGCGACGACGTAAACATAAAGACCCCGATGGGCGCGATGAAGGTCACGACTTCCGACGTGGAAGCCAAAGACCTGGGACTGGCGGTGTATCCCGGCGCGCGCAAGCGCCCGGAGAACGAGGATAACACCAATCACAATAATGACAGCGCGCACGTGAATCTCGATCTGCCCTGGTTTGGCATGAGGCTAGTGGTCATGCACTACGAATCGGACGACCCGCCGCAAAAGGTAATGGATTTCTACCGCACCGAGCTGGCGCACTACGGCAAGGTCCTGGAATGCAAAGGCCGCATGAATATCAGCATGGAACATGATGCCGAGGACAAGCGAAGCCGCGAGTTGACCTGCAAGGGCGACCATCCCGGAAACATTGGGGAACAGGAGTTGAAGGTTGGAACCACGGACAAGCAGCACATCGTGGAGGTGAAACCCAACGGGACAGGCACCAGGTTCGATATGGTTTACGTGCAGGTGAGGGGCGCGAAGGACACGGTGTAGGGAGCACGGCAACGGGCACAGGGATATTCCCAAGCCTCTGTTTTTCGCCGGAGAGCGCCCCTAACCTCTAAGATTTGTCATTCTGACGATCCCCGGCTTCATCGGGGTGAGGAAGAACCCCCACTGTTCAACCAAATCTTTCCCTTGGGGCCTCGGCTCTTCGCCGGGGAGCGCCACTACCCTCAACGATTGTCATTCTGACGATCCCCGGCTTCATCGGGGTGAGGAAGAACCCCTACTGTTCAACCAATCTTTCCCCACGATGCCTTTAGGTTCGCGATACATTCAAAGGCAACGCGAGGTCCTTCGCTGAAACAAGAAGCAAAAGCTCGCTCCAAGATGACAATTCATATGGTATTTTCGCCACTCCACATTCCTGCATGCAACTTCTTGAGGGTTCCCCATGAAAGCAAAACAAATGCAAAACCAGAGGAGCACGCGCGCGTCTAATCTCACGCCTCATCGGCTATCCACCCTGACGATTTGACAACCTGTCTGGTTGCGCTGTGCGGCGAAGTTGCGATACCTTGAAGCCCGAATGCTTAGGCCCTGTCATCGCTGCGGCGAAGGTGTCGCAGACGAAACTCCTTTTTGCCCGCATTGCGGAGCGCCCCAGATTCGCGTGGCGCCGCGCGATCCAGACTTGGTTCCCACCACCACCCCGCATGATCTGGGACAGCTTTCCCCATCCCCCGCGATTCAGGGTGGAAGTGTTCCTGCAAATAATCGCATTCAATGGTCGCGGGCGCTTACGTCGGTCAGCAAGGCGGCGGGCATTGCCGGGGTGCTCTCCCTGGTACCGCGTATCAGCGTGTTGTGCTGCTTGTGGCTGCCACTGGGCGGAATGCTGGCGGTTTGGTTTTACAAGCGCGCGAATCCGGCGCTGCGGGTCACCGCCGGCATGGGATTTCGCCTGGGCGCGGTGACCGGCGCCTTTGCCTACGGCGTGTACATCGTGGTCTCGGCCGCCGAGCTGCTGGTGGCCCGCTTTGCTTTGCACCAGAACATCGCCGAGGAGCTGCGCAGCACTTTTATCAAGGCTCTGGAACAGGGAGTGGCCAGGAATCCCACTCCTGAAGCGCAGCAGATGCTGAAAAGTTTCAGCTCGCCTGAAGGCATGGCCATCGCGATTACCCTGGGCCTGGTCCTGATGTTCCTGGCCTTCATTATCTTCTGTTCACTGGGCGGGGCTGCCGGGTCGGCGATGTTCGGCCAGAAAGAAACTCCGCCGCCTCCACCGCAATAGGTCGGGGGGTGCGGACTAGAGAAATAGTTGCGGTGGCTACATGAGCAGGCGATCATGGTTATTTTTTTCCGCATTGATTACCTTGACTATCCTGGCGGACATTTCCCAGGTGTATAGCCTAAAGTTTGGAAGCAGTCTTGCTCTGCGCGCCGTGAGCGTCAATAAGGTGCACGGGCAAGCAGTCTTTGAAATAGTCAAGACTCCCCTGTATGTTTACGTTGTCTTGTTTGCTATGAACGTCGGTAGCGCTTTCGGATTTATTCGACGTAAGAATTCAAACTGACAATCGAACTCATCGAGAGCCCACCACTTCCGGCCAGGGCGGGTTGCGGGAATCTCCGCGCGCGGATTAGAATCAGCAGCGTTGCAGAGCTGGCCTTTGCAGCGCATCCCCGGATTCCCGGAACCTTATGACCACCACTCCTGAACCCCGCACGGTCAAACTTCGCCAAAAATCTCAACTGATGTCCGGCTCGGAAATCGAGCGCACCCTGGTACGGCTGGCCTACCAGATTTTCGAAAAGAACAGCGACGTCAAGAACATGGGCCTGGTCGGCATCAAGCGGCGCGGTGTCCCTTTGAGTGAGCGGCTGGCGGGGCTGATTTCGGGCATCGACAAGTCCACGGTCCCGGTGGGCACGCTCGATATCACTTTGTACCGCGACGATCTTTCAACCGTGGGACCCAAGCCGGTGTTTAACAAGGGCGATCTTGGCTTCGACATCACCGGCATGGACATCGTGCTGGTGGATGACGTGCTTTACACCGGGCGCACCACGCGCGCCGCCCTGGATGCGCTGTTCGACCACGGGCGCCCGCGCCAGGTACAGCTTTGCGTTCTCATCAATCGCGGGCATCGCGAGCTTCCCATCGAGGCCAATTTTGTCGGCCGGACCATCGCCACCAGCGACGAGGAAATCGTCGAAGTAAAGCTGCAGGAAATCGATGGCGCCGAAAAAGTGCTGCTGGTGGAACGCGATCTGGAAGTTTGAGTCGGCCGCCCGGCCATCCGCCGCCTGGTTGCACCGGCCTTCGATGGCAGGCGAGGCATGACCGCCCAGGCATGAAGACCCATACTTGAAACCCCAGACTTGAAGCCCCAGAGATGAAAAATCAGGATGCCAGTGTGCGCCGGAAAAAACCGCCCGCGGGTCCATCTTTGCCTTCTCCAATTCCCGCCCCGCCCTCACCCGCAACGCTGAAATTCGAAGCTTCGACTCCGGCGGCTGCCGCCACCAGTTCCCGCGTGCCCGCGCCGGGAAGCCTGTTAAGCATTGAGCATCTTTCCGCCGATGAGATCACGGTCATGCTGCGGCAGGCAGAGCGCTGGAGAGAGCTGAAAGTTAAGCACCTGCTGCAGGACCGCCGCGTCGCCCTGTTGTTTTACGAAGCCAGCACGCGCACGCGGGTCTCGTTCGAGTTTGCCGCCAAGTCCCTGGGCGCGAGCACCACGGTCATCACCGCGGTCGCATCCAGCATTGAAAAAGGCGAATCACTGCTCGACACCGGCTTCACCCTCGAAGCCATCGGGGTGGATGTGATCGTCATCCGGCATCCCCGGGCAGGCGCGCCCCACGTGATGGCCCGCAACCTGCGCATCCCGGTCATCAACGCCGGGGACGGCATGCACGAGCATCCGTCGCAGGCGCTGGCCGACGCCTGCACCATCCTGCAGCAGAAGAAATCCATCGCCGGCCTCAAAGTAGTGATCGTGGGAGACATTCTGCATAGCCGGGTGGCGCGATCCAACGTTCACCTGCTGAGCAAGTTCGGCGCGCGCATCACCTTGTGCGGACCGCCGGAATTGCTGCCCGAGCACGCTCGCGAGCTGGCGCCGGCAGTCGAGATCAGCCGCTCGCTAGAACACGCGCTGGCGCATGCCGACGTGATCATGCTGCTGCGGGTGCAAAAGGAACGGTTGATCGACCTCCAGCTCGATGTGGACGAGTACGTCGGCGCCTACCAGCTCACCAGCGAACGCCTCGCACTGGCCGACCCCGACGCCATCGTCATGCATCCCGGGCCGATCATGCGCGGCATCGAGCTGGCCGGTGAGATTGCCGAGCTGCCGCAGTCCAAGATTCTCGACCAGGTGCAAAACGGGTTAATCGTGCGGCAAGCGCTGCTGACCCGGGCCTTCGGCATGAAAGTTTAGAAACTCGCGATTGGGTTGCGGTGGAAAGCTTGAAGTGCAATTCGAAGTTCAAACATGGCTCAGAAAAAAGACAAGCAGGATGGCGAAACCGGTTTGCCGAATCATGGCCCGCTCGATAATGATCTGCTGATCCGCGGCGGCCGCGTCATCGACCCGGCCAACGGAATCGACGGGCTGCGCGACGTGCTGGTGAGTGGCGGGCGCATCGCCGCGGTTGCGGCGCCGGGCAAATCGGGTTTCCGGCCGGGAGGTATCGCGACCGTCTTCGATGCCACCGGCCTATGCGTGGCGCCCGGCTTTATCGACATGCACGTTCACCTGCGCGAGCCCGGGCAATCGTACAAGGAGAGCATCGCCACCGGAACCGCGGCGGCGGCGGCCGGGGGATTCACTTCGGTATGCACCATGCCCAACACCATTCCGGTAAACGATTCGCCGGAGATTACCACCTGGCTCCAGGATCCGCAGCGCCGCGCGCAGGTCAACGTGTTCCCGGTGGCGGCAGCCACCATCGGCAGCCGGGGAGACAAGCTCAGCAACCTGGCATCGCTGCGGCAAGCCGGGGCGATCGCAGTCAGCGACGACGGCCGGCCCATTCTGGGCGACGACATGATGGAAAAAGTATTGCGCGGTGCGGGCGCCCTGGGCATGCCGGTGGTGCAGCACGCCGAGGACACGCGACTCACCGCGGGAGCGGCGATGAATGAAGGCGCGGTAGCCTTTCGCCTGGGCTTGCGCGGCATGCCGGCGGAGGCGGAATCACGAATCGTGGAGCGCGACATCGCGCTGGTGCGCCGCACTGGGGCGCAGCTTCACGTCGCCCACATCTCCACCGCCGCCGCATTGCAGGCGGTGCGCCGCGCGAAAGCCGAGGGCCTGCGCATCACCTGCGAAGTCACTCCTCACCATTTTGCGCTGCGCGACGATGCGTTGCTGGATCCGCAATACCGCGAGTATGAAGGCAACCTGAAGATGAACCCTCCCCTGCGCTCAGAGGCCGACCGGCAGGCGATGGTCGAAGGCCTGGCTGACGGCGCCATCGATGCCATCGCCACCGACCATGCGCCTCATGCCGTCCACGAGAAGCAGGTGGAATTCGAATCGGCCGCATTTGGCATCACCGGCGTCGAAAGCGCCTTGGGACTGGCAATATCGCGGCTGCACCAGCAACCCAAAATTTCACTGCTGCGCATCGTCGAATTACTGGCCACTGCCCCGGCCAGAATCTTTCACCTGGATTCGGTCTCACATTGGGGACCGGCACGGGGCGCGTTGAACCCCGGCTGGGCGGCAGATATAACGATCTTCGATCCCGGGCGGAAATGGACTTTTCGCCTGCGCGATTCGCTTTCGAAATCAAAAAATTCGCCATTCGATGGCTGGGAACTCGCGGGGAAAGCGGTGGCCACCATCGTCGCCGGGCGCGTGGCTTACCGGGAACAACCGTAGGTCTTCAATAAAGATCTTCAATAAAGATTCAGGCGCAAAACAAAACGGCGGGGCTTCGATCTAGAAGTCCCGCCCTATTGTTATTAGAAGACGCCGATCAACTAGTTCGACGGAGGAGGAGGAGGAGGGGCCTGCTCGCCGTTGGCGCCATCTTTGTGGCGACGTTCCATGCGTTCTTTCATGTGCTGCTGCATGTCCTGGTGAAGGGTTTTGAGTTTCGCCTGCTGCTCGGGGGTCAGGATCTTGTAGAAGTCTGACTTCATCTTGGCCTCGGCCACGATGGCCTGGGTAAAGGCTTCCTGGTTTTGGGTGATGATGGCGCGGATGGTGGCTTCGTTGAAATTGCCGTTGCTGCTGGCATCCTCGATCGCCTTGTGGGCGGCCGCAAGCTGCTGGTGGATGGGCTGCATGGTCGCGCGCTGCGCTTCA
>JBBSHD010000020.1:0-13756 GCA_038253455.1 Terriglobales bacterium
CTGGGCCCGCGCGATCGACGAACTCAGAATCAACTCTCGCCGAAGATTGGAAATGCAGCTTGCAGGACGCCAGAATATCCAGCGTTTCTCCTGGGACCGGACTGCTGAGGTATATGCACAGGTATTTGACCGCATCTCCAGCGCCCCGGGTGGAACGCTCGATTAACCTGGTGCTGGGCGACGGCAAAACCGCACCAAAGGCCCTGCCACGAGGTTACTTTGGTACATCGTCAAGCTTTTGAATGTGGTTTAGGATTGGGACATCTCATCTGCTCGTTTGTGACTGGTACCCCCGATGCTGGACGGAAAACAGGTAAAAATTCAAGGATTGCGCTTCGCGCGGTCGCTGCAAATCGCGCTGAAGTCGGCCATCATGTTTTCGGCGGTGCATCCCAGCGCCGAGCGGTTTATCGTCATGTGCTTCGAACATCTGAATAGCATCCTGAAGCAGTCAGGCCAGTTCACCTTCGGGTTCGTTGATAATCAGGTTTTGTTGAACTCGATTCTGACTTTTGACTCCACCTTCGGATCGCTGGAAAAAGAATTCCTCAAGCGCGGAATCTCCGCCGTCACGTTTAAGCCGGGGTTGACCCTGGCCCGGTTTCAACAAGTTATCAGCCTGCTGTCCGGCGCTCCCGAAGTCATCGAGCGCGCGGGCGGCCTGCGCGCATTCCTCGATCAGAATGAAATCGAAGGGGTGAGATTTCTTCCCGCCGCCACCAACCAGAAGAAAAATGAAGAAGGCGACACGATTATCGAGACCGATTCCGAAGCCTTCGTAATGTCGAAACAGATCGCAGCCGAAGAAGCTCCC
The DNA here is from genome assembly GCA_038253455.1 of Terriglobales bacterium. Classification (GTDB taxonomy): domain Bacteria; phylum Acidobacteriota; class Terriglobia; order Terriglobales; family Acidobacteriaceae; genus JBBQWT01. Next base: position 815 of record JBBSHD010000020.1, read on the forward strand.
CGGGATTTTATGGATTCCATCGATGCGCTTCTGGAATCCGCATGTTACGACGTTTCCACGCGTTCCGCGGTGATGTCAGGGTTTGCCGCGATGGGCGCCGGAGATTTCTCGCACGGCGTCCCCATTAATATGCCGGACACTCCCTACGGAGAGCCTTCGCGATTAGACGGCGGCTACGACGGCGGTATCAGTAACACTGCCGCCGGCACAGGCGAAGGAGATGGTAGCGGCGGCGGCTTCGGTGGCGGTTTCGGTGGCGGCAATAACGCCGGCACTGGCGGAGGGTTTGGCGGCGATGCCGCTGACGGCAAGACCATCAAGGAAAGAAAGTTCTTCGCCGCCGGCAAGCCCTTGAGCTTCATCGACCTGATGGAAAATTCGGTGGAGCGCTCCCTGCTCGAGGAACAAGGCAATCCCCGCAGGTCTTACGTTGCATTGGGCAGGATCTTGAGTGACATGGGTGTCGATAAGATTCTGGCCTCGTTCCCGCTGGAGCGGCAGGAAGAGATCAGCGCAATGCCCCCGCAACAGATCGCGGCTGAATTTATTGAAGACACCGCGTTGCAGTGGGCCGGCAATCGCTTCAAGAGTGTGAGCGATAGTCCCGGGAAGATGGTGATCGACGATGAAGTGGTAAAGGTGCTGGCGCGCAGCCTTCAGGCCACCCAGAACGCCGCCCGGCTGGCCAAGAAACTTACCAAGTTCATCGAGGATTATGCCATCCCGCCGCATATTAGGGAGAAGATCCAGGATGAATTGCGCTGGACCGCCCTGCCCACGCCGGCACGGCTGAAACATTTGCTGGAGATCCGCCATTACTCCTCGGTGGAGTTCCGCCACTTGATGGAATTCATCAAGGAACTGGTAACCCTGCGCAAGTTCGACATGGCCGGCGAACTGGCCATGCATTACTTTGATTTTCTTGAAGATGAAACCATGGACATTGAGATTGCGGAGTTGAGCCGCGCGCCCGAGGTCATCCGCAGCATTCCCCTGGCGCGGGTGGGGTTCGTTCCCATCGTGTTGGAGCGGCTGAGCAAAATGCTGGCCCGCGAAGAAACTTCAGAACTGGTCCATTTTCAAACCGCCAACGCGCTGAGCGTGCTGTCGCAATCCATCGTGGGCTTCGAAGATTTTGAACATGTCGTGGCCATCGGCGCAGCGCTCGATCGTTCGCAGCGGCGCGACCCGGCGAAGCACCGCAAATGCTGCATCTCGGGCCTGTCGCGACTGTTGCCGGAAAGCGGGATTGACCGGGTAATTGAGTTATTTCTGCTGCAGCCGGATGACGCCACCTGGGCCAGGGCCGCCACCAATTTGCTGCGATATTCGTCGCCCGCCAGCGTGGAAAAAGTGTTTGCCCGGCTGATCGATGAACCCGATACCCGCAAGCGCCTGGCGTTGCTGCGCCTGACCACGCAGCTCCGGGTCGAGGCGGTGGAAGTCGCGGTGAAGCACATGGAAGACGACCGTTGGTTCGTGGTGCGCAACATGTGCAGCGTTCTCGCCGACCTCGAAGACCCGCAGCTTGCCATCCATATTTCCCCCCCGCTGCAGCATCCGGATGCGCGGGTGCAGGAGGCCGCTTTCAAGGCGCTGATCAAGAGCCGCGCTTCCAGCGGCAGGGGCAAGGTGCTGGCCGAGGCCCTTCCCAAGCTGGCTCCCAATATCCTTGACCGGGCACTCGACGAGTTGCTCTATCTCAAAGACACCGATGCGGTTCCCGCGCTGGAGAAGTTCATCATGGACGAGGCCAGCAAAGTTTCGATTTCTCGAAAAGCCGTGCAGGTCCTGGCCAATGTTCCTGGGGAAGAAAACCTGGCGGCACTGCAGAACATTTTTCTGCTGAAGACCCTGAACCCCGCCACCCGGCGTGCCGCCCTGTTCGCCATTGCCAATCACTACTCGCCGCGATCGCGGAAGTTTCTTGAAGACTACGAAACCATTCATGACCCGCTGGCCGAAGATTTTCTTTCCGGCGAGGTGCGCACCGCCCTGGAAAAATCCGCGCCGCGTCCCAACTGAGGCGCGCCACGTCGTCCCCTGGACGGCGATTGCAACAGAATTCCTCCGCGTTCAGCGTGTTACTACCTTTAGTCAGCCCCCCGGTTTTGCTTTCATCGCCCGGCAAACAAGCTTAAGCTCAAATAATCAGGAGACCGGTACGGCATGCTCGATAGCGACGAGATTTACGCTTTGGGTTTGCGCTTCGCGCATTCTTTGCAGGCCTCACTCCGGTCGTTGACCACTTTTGCGCCGGAACACCAGAGCGCGCAGAAACCGGTGCAGCAGAGCTTTGATTTCTTGAATGACCTGCTGAAAAAACAGGGACAGTTTACCCTCGGCTTTCGCGACAACCAGGTGGTCCTCAACGACGTTTTGACCGTCGAATCCTCGCTGGCCCCGCTGGAAAAAGAATTTCTGAAGCGCGGAATTGCCGCGGTTATCTTCACTCCCGGCCTCACCGTGACCCGTTTCAAGAAACTGATCGGAATTCTGTCGTCCCCGGCCCGCGCGGCGGAAACCTCGGCCGCCCCAGAGCAGCCAGTCCACGAAGAAATTGACGGCATTCAAATCGTGCCGCTGGCGGGCCGGCAGAATGAAAAAGATGCGCCTTCAGTAGCTGACCAGCCGGCTGTGCCTGTGGCGCCTGCCGTCGACGAACCAACGCTAGACCCTGCGGAACTGGCATGGCTGGGCCAGAGCAATACCGATAAATTTGCCCATCTCATGGAAATCAGCCGCTACACGCCGGGGGAATTTGGCCGCCTGGTGGAGTTTCTGAAAACTCTTGTGCTTGGCCGCGAACTGGGCCAGGCCACCGACCTCGCCACTCATTATTTTGAGTTTCTTGATGAAGATGAGTTGCAGATCAGGCGTGAAGAGATCGACCGCGCCGCCGATCTGGTGCGCACCGTGTCGGTGGCCCGCGTCAATTACGTCGTGCCCACGGTGGAACGGCTGGGCCACACGCTGATGCGCGATGATGTCGCGGACGGCGTCCACGCCGCCACCGCTGCCCTGCTAAGCACGTTGTCGCAATCCATCGTGCACTTCGAGGAATTCGAAGAGGTATTCGCCGTTGGCCGCGCTCTTGATCAGTCGCGCAAGCGAAATCCCGCGCTGCATCAACGCTGCTGCGGCGAAGCATTGAACCGGATGCTGCCCTCCAGCACAGTAGAGCGGATCATAGAAATTTACCTGGTGCGGCGGGACGATTCGGCGTGGGCAAAGATGACTGCCGGGCTGATTCGGTTTGGCGCGCCCGCCAGCATTGAAAAAGTTTTTGCGCACCTCATCGATGAAAAGGACGCACGCTCCCGCATCGCGATTCTGCGCCTCATTGGAATGTTGCGGCTGGAAGCGCTGGACGTGGCCCGCAAGCACCTGCACGACGGCCGCTGGTATGTCGTCCGCAACATGTGCAATTTGCTGGCCCAGATTGAAGACCCTGATCTGGCCCAGAATATCGGCCCGGCGCTGCAACATCCCGACGCGCGGGTGCAGGAAGCCGCCTTCAAAGCCACCATCAAAGGACGAGGACCGGGACGCGCCGCGGTGCTCGCCAATTCCCTTGCTGGAATGGCTCCCAGTGTCATGGAAAAGGCGCTCGACGAGCTGTTGTTTATGAAGGACCCTGAAAGTGTGCCCGGCCTGGTGAACCTTGTCGCCGCCAAAACCGCCAACCGCGAGCTCATCAATCGCGTCATCCAGATTATTACTTCCATGCCCGGGGCAGGCGCGCGCCAGGGATTGGAAGGTATCTTCCGCATCAATACTCTCGACTTCGCCACGCGCAGGGCAGCGTTGCGTTTGATCGCCCGCGACCCATCACCCGAAGCCGCAGGCCTTCTCGCCGATCTCTCACACATGCACGACCCGCTGGCCATCGAGGCGCGCAAGAGTCTGGAAACCCGCAAGGTTTAGCGGATTCACCCGGCGCTCGCTTTGACCTTACCTTCTCATTTGATACCTTTGATTCAGTCACCTATGCCCAACCCATCGCAGAATTTTGGTTTCCGTATGGCCAGTATTCCCGGGTGTGTAACCAATAAGCTTTATTGCTGCCGCGGGCGCTCCACCAGAAATTTGCTTTTGACCATGCTCCTGCTTGGGGTCGCGATCGCTTCTCCGCTGGCGCACGCCGCGCCGGTGGACGCCTATCGCGTCCTCCATACTTATCCCCACGACGGCAACGCCTTCACCCAGGGCCTTATTTTTCTGGATGGCAAGTTGTACGAAAGCACCGGCTTACCTGGCCGGTCGTCACTGCGAAAGGTCAACCTCGACGACGGCCGTGTGGAAAAACAGCACGATGTGGCTGCGCAGTTCTTTGCCGAGGGATTGACCCATTGGGGCAACACCCTGGTGCAGCTCACGTGGAAGTCGCAAAAAGGGTTTGTCTACGACCGCTCCAGCTTTCGTTTATTGCGCACCTTCGAGTATTCCGGCGAAGGCTGGGGGCTCACCCAGGATGGGGTCCACCTCATCCTGTCAGATGGCTCATCGTCGTTACGTTTTCTCGACCCTAAAACCTTTCGCGAAGTTCGAAAATTTTCGGTGACCGATGACGGCAAGCCGGTCACCCAGCTGAACGAGCTGGAATATATCCACGGAGAAATCTACGCCAATATCTGGCAGAGCAACCGCATCGCGCGCATCGCGCCGGCCACCGGCAAAGTGCTGGGGTGGATCGATCTCACCGGGATTCTATCCGCCGCCGACTCCACCCAGGCTGACGTGCTAAACGGCATCGCCTACGACCCACAAAAGAAGCGCCTGTTTGTAACCGGCAAGCTGTGGCCTAAGCTGTTTGAAATTCAGGTACTGTCCTGGGGATCGGCTAGCGCTCGCAAGAAACCCGCATCGCACCCTGGATTGGTTCTGTAGCCTTCGAAAGCTACTAACTTCAGCGCTCCGAAATTACCTTGCTGAATATTTCACCCATGGCGGCCGCCGCTTTTTCAGGCGTTAATTTTTCCCGGTAAAGGCGCAGGTTCGCGGCGCCCATGGTGTGGCGCCGCGCGGGATCGTTAATCAATCCTTCCAGCGCACCGGCCAGGCCCTCACGGTCGCCCGGTTTTACGAAGATTGCGTTTTCGTCCTGCCTAAGTACGTCGGCAATGGCGCCGGCGCGGGTGCATATCACCGGCAAGCCGGCGGCCATGGCTTCAACAATCGCCACTGGAAAACCTTCGCTGTAGGAAGGAACCGCCAGGATGTCCGCCGCCCTCAGCAACTCCCAGGTTTGCGGCCGGTCAACCGTCCCCAGGAAAATGATGTTGCCGGGAAATTTGCCGGTCATCTCTGCAACCAGACGGGCGATCGGTTCGTCCGCAATAAGCCGGCCCTCTTCATCGAACAAAACATTCTTCTCGTGGCTGATGATCTCCCCGGCAAACACAAAGCGGGTTTCGGGATTGCGGACCAGCGTCGCGGCCGCCGCGTGCAGCAGGACGGCGCTCCCCTTGGCCACGGAGATGGTCCCCAGGGACAAGACCGTAACCGGTCGTTCGGCAAACACAGCCGGCCGCTCGAAGTTTTCCGGCCCGTCTGACCAGTTCCATACCACGGCGGTGCGGATTGGAAACGGCAGAGCGCTTAAGCGCGTGGCAATGGATGCCCCCAGAACGATCACGCACCCGGCATTTTTCAGCACGATAGCAATCAGCCATTGCAGCCAGCGTGGCGAGCGGGCATAAAACACGTGCAGGTTTCCGCCGTGAAAGTGCAGCACGACTTTTTGTCCCGCAGTCTTCAACAGAGAGAACAAAATAAAATCGCGCAGAAAGCCGGCGGTGTTCTGTGACAGCGTCATGTAACTCATGCGCGGACGGAACCGCAGCAGACTCCATACTGCCCTGCAACCGATCACAGCCAAACGAAAGATGTTGGAAAGCCGCAGGTGGCCGCGTTCGCTGTTGGCGCGGTTCAACGTCGTATTCACCACGCGCAAATCAAACTGCCGGCGGAGCGGCGAGCGCAGCAGAGATTCGGTCAATACCTCCGGCCCCGCGTAGGGCGGTGGCAGCGACGCAAGCACCAGTACCCTGGGCGGCTTGGATGGGTTCGATGGATTCATGGGCAAAAGCGCGGCCTGCGCTCAGAACTTGCGCAAATTGAGCACGCAAAGAACTCTATTCCCTGCTCTCTTCTTTTCGGGTGGCTGTGCCAAACTGGCTTCCCAACCTCACATACCAGTCCTTCGGCCAGATTTCCATCGCGTAGCCAGTATCCTTTCGCCACTTGGCGGCTTCATCGCTCCATCGCGGCGATTGCGGGCTGCTCAGCGTTCTGGTCGGAAAATAAAGGATGCTCATGCCAATCGCGAAAAACAGGATCAGCGAACGCAGGCGGCAGCTAACCTTGATGCGCGCCGGTTCCACCACGTAATTCAGCATCAACATCAGCAAAAGCACGTTGGGCACATAGAAATATCGAGAGCTCGCCGGATACATGATCAAGCCCGATTTCTGGCCCAGCGCCAGTACGACTGACATCACCAGCAAAACCAGGGCGCTCCCGGCCAGCAGGAGATTAGTTAAAGTCCTTTCCACTTTGCCGCATATCAAAACAACCGCGCCCATCTCGAGGGCAATCAGAAACAACGTAATTGCATACAGCCTGATGGCATCGAAACTTCGCGTAGTGCGCAACACAAATCCAAATACCTTGGCAATATCAGGGCCCAGAAAAGGAAGCACCAGTTCCCGTGTCCACACGATGGACACAAACGTATTCAGGTCCAGCGGAGAGAACCGATTTTGGGAGATGCCCTGCGAATGAGTGACCAGAATAGACAGGTGAAACAGGCAGCAGCCGATCAGCACCGCCGCCTGGGCGAACTGCAGCCGGCGGCGCCGCAGCCGCGCGCTCAGAATAAATAACGGAGTTAGGAAGCAGGCGATCAACCCCGTCAAGCCGCAGATCGCCAGCAGTCCCAGCGAAATCACTTTCCACAATCGCGCCACCGGCCCCGCAAAATCCAAAAGAATCAGAACGGCGATTAATGCACACCAGAACTGCAGGCCGGTAGCGGTAAGCCATAGCTCCCATCCCGAAGGCGCCAGCAAAACCAGCAGCACGCCGCAGGTTTTTTTGGCGTTGGCATTGAAAAGTTCCGACCGGCTCCACGCGATTAGCGCGACCGGCGCGAATTGAACCGTCATGGCAAACAAACTGGTGATCAGAGGGGCCCATTCCAGGGGCACGCGCCCGGCGAGGGCCACTCCGAGGTTGGTCAGAAAAAGATAGTAGGGGATGTGCGGCGGGATATAGGTAAGAGCGTCCCAGAATGAATGACCGTAAGCATGCGCGAAATAAAATGTTCCCTCTTCAGCCCAAAACCGGGGATGCAGCAGCAGGCCCGGGGCCCGCGCCACGAATGCAACCAAAGCGAGAATAAACAACCTGGCTGGGCTGCCGAGCCGGTCCAGCCAGCGCCAAAGAAAATCGTAGAGCGCGACTTCGCGCCGCGTTTCCCAGGATATTCTCTTCATGTCCACGCCTGAGGTTTCAACGCTCGGCATTGTGACCGCCCCCATCCCGGCGAACCATCTTGCGGGGCGCCGTCTTTCGTGGCTGAAAGCAGTAAAAATACCAGCGCAAGTACAAAGGCAGCCAGCGCACGAGCTGGAAGCGCGATTTTCCCCGGGTTCGGTCCCACCAGCTCGCCGGCACTTCGGTGATGCTGTATCCGTTGAGGAACCCCTTGGCGGTCAGCTCGAGGTTGAGCTCAAAACCGCCCGTACTCTGTACCTGAAAGCCTTTCACCATTGCGCGGTCATAAATTTTGAAAGCATTGGTGGCGTCGTGAGTGGGCAATCCGCGCAGCCAGAAAAGGCTGACTCCTGCCATCCGGGAAAGCATTTGCTTCACCACCGGCCCCCCGATCAGGCGGCCGCCCTTCATATAGCGGCTGGCAGCCACGACATCGAAAACTTGTTCGTATAACTCCATCATCGGGCCCAGCTTGTCGAGATCATCGGCGAGGTCGGCCATCACCACCACCACCGGCCCGTCGGGTGCGGCCTCAACGCCGGTCATGATGGCGTTCACCACGCCGCGGCCGCTGCTGCGTACCAGTTGCAACCGCCGTTCGCCTTCATCGATCAGATGGCGGGCCACAGGCAGGGTATCGTCTTCGTCAAAGTCATAGACGACAAACGCATGGAGATCGAAAGGTACGGCCTCGGTTAAACGCGCCCACAGTTGCGCGAAGTTGCTGCCCTCGTTGTAAACGGGAATGATGATGCTCAGCGAGTGCAAGTTGGTCAACTCTTACGCGCGATCACGAGAAATTGCTGTCCCATCACTCGCCAGATGAACGGCATCTTCAAATAAAGCTTGACCAGAAACAGATTCGGCTTCTTGCCCACCATGGTGTAGGGAAGAAATTGGGGAACCACTTTTTCCATGGAGAAGCCGTTCGATCGCAGCAGCTCCTGCAGTGAAAGCTCGGTCAGCGGAATGTGGTGATCGAAGAAATCCCAGTATCCCCAGCAGTATCGGATGTTTGGGCCCATTGCAATCAGCCTTCCCCCGGGCGCCAGCGAGGTCCGAATTTGGGACACGCACTCCGAGAGCGCCTGCTTCGAAGGCAGATGCTCGAAGAAATTGCTGGTGAATATCACGTCGAGTGATTCCGGCTTGACCGGCCAGGGGCGGCAGACATCGTGCGCCACCACCTCCACACCGGCCGCCGCGTACCGGCTGCACTCGGGATTTAGATCAATGGCGATCCGGGAGGCGGCACGCACGTTGTTAATGAACTCGCAGTAACCCGCTCCCAGGTCGGCAACGCGATCGGTGTCTTTGATCCAGCGCTGGAAGAAATTCCGCACCAGGATTTCCCACACCTGGTTGCGATAGGCTTCATGCCCGCTAAACCGCTCGCGATACAGAACCTGCAGTGAGGCTGCGTCCATCACAACGCGCCCACTTCAATTTGCGCGGCGACCCAGGGGACCACCTCATCCAGGATCGTCGCCAGCGGGGTGAGCGCGCGGAAGCTAAGCATTCTCTCCGCCTTTTTTACATCCGGAGAACGCTCCTGTACGTCATACTCATAGGCCGGGTCGTTCACGTGGCGAAAGGGCCGGTCGCCATTAATTTTCTTCCAGATCTGCCGTGCCAGATCAAGCACCGTCATGCCAACCGGCGATGAGAGATTGAAATCTTCATTCAGCGCGGCTTCGTGCTCGATGCATGTCCTGATGCCGGTAGCGAGATCCCCGCCATAAGTGTAATGACGCACCTGATTTCCGCTGCCCAGAATGTGCAAGGGGTCCTGCCCCTTCAGAATTTTCTGGATAAGGTCGGGGACCACATGCGACATCGCCAGCTCGACGTTGCCGCTGAAGACCTTTCGATCGGAAATCGCTTTGCGCTCACCGATGCCCACACAGTTGAAGGGACGCGCGATGGTGTACGGCAGGTCATATTGTTCGCGGGCCCCGCGGCAGAAATATTCGGTCGCGAGTTTTTGGAAGCCATAAGTGGAGCGCGGCGGCGGCGACCGCAGAAGGGCATCTTCAGGCGTGGGAAATTCCGTGGTGCTCTCGTACACCATGCTCGACGAAAGCACGGTGATCTTGCGAAGCCGGCGGTTCTTATGCGCCCAGATGGCGGCGTCAAAAGCGGCAGCGGTGATGCGCTCGTTTTCCGCCAGTAAGTCGTAAGCAAACTCGTGAAAGTAGGAAATACCGCCGATCATGGCGGCAGCCGCCACGAAGTGGTCGCAGTCGTGGAGCAGATCACGCAGCAGCGAACTGTCCTTGGCGTCGGCCGCCACAAATTTGTACCGCGGGTTGTCGTCGAAGGTCCGCTCGAGGCGGCCATATTTGCTGAAATTGTCGAGGCCTACCACCGCATGGCCGCTGGCCAGCAACTCCTCGATCAGATATCCGCAGATGAAACCGGCGGCGCCTGTGACCAGAATTTTCATAGTGCCCGTGAGGGGAGAGAAGATCCAACCGCGGAATCTCGCAAACCCCAGAACCCCCATACATCCACCACAATCTTATCCTCGGGAATGCGGAGCCCGCGATATACAGAATGGGGCGCGCCCAGAATAATGATGTCCGCCTGCAGCGCCTGGTCGAGCGCGACGAACGAGGGATCGGCAACAAACGGGTCAGAGCAATCCACCGACTTCACCTCCACCAGCAGCAGGTTGCGCAGTTTGTACGACAGGCTTTCGCGCGAATCGTCGGAATCCCCTTTGAACGCCATGCCCAGGATGGCAACTGATTTCTGGCGCAGTTCAGGGTGCAATCGGCGCAGCTTTTCCACCATGAAGTGGGGCAGGCCTTCATTGACCAGCATCGCGGCGTGGCCGAGAAAAAAATTATTGCCGGAAAATGCGGCGAGCTGCAACGTATCTTTTAGCAGACATGGCCCGGCGGCAAAGCCGGCCCGGGCGAAACTCTTCATGCGCGGATAGTTATGCGTGACCGCATGATGAATGCGGTCAAAGCTGACCCCGTAATTTTCCGCCAGCATGTAGAACTGGTTGGAAACGGCGAAATTAAGATAACGCCAGGAATTGGAAAACAACTTCGCCAGCTCGGCTTCGAGGGGCTCAAGCTCCACGATCTCCGGCGCCAGCAACCCAAACAACTCTGATGCCCGGCGCATGGCTTCATCGTCGAACGCCGCCACGATCTGGGGAAGCTCGCGCAGCTCCCGCATGGCTTTGCCTTCGGCGATCCTTTCCGGGCAGAATGCCAGATGGATGCGCTTACCCAGCGCAAGCAGGCGCTCATACACCAGCCGGGTCACTCCCGGATAGATGGTGCTGCGGAGAACCAGAAGACTGTCCTCGCGCATGTGCTTGATCAACGGGTCGAGGCTGCTGTGCAACAGCTTCAACGTGGGATTGAGGTGCTGATCGACCGGAGTTCCCACCACCGCGATACAAACATCCGCGTCATTCACCGCCGAAGTATCGATGGTGGCGTGAAGATTGTTTCCCACCACGGAGCGGAGAAGCTCTTCCGCGCCTTCCTCGATGAAAGGCATCTTCCCGCTATTCACCATGGCCACGCTTTCGGCGGCGATATCGAGTAGTTGCACCGACATGCCCTTGACGGCAAACGCTATGCCCAGAGGCAGACCGACGTGGCCGCAGCCACCAACGATGACGATGCGCATGAGTGGGGTCCGAGTGAACTTGTGCGCCGGGTTGCGGCGCCGATCCGAATCAGGATTCTACCCGATTCCACGAGAGCGTAAGCAGCGGGCCGGACCACAATGGACAACGGCGATGAACAATGGACAATGATCGATGATCGCAGCGCGTCCTACGAAGCGGCCCCGGCGGCGGAGAACATCTCCAGAGAATTCTGCTCATCCTCAACCGGGGTCAGGGCAAGATCGGAATACAGGCGAGCGGCGGGGTCTTTTTTCAGACCCAGCCGAAACCGCCCGAAACGCACGATCAACCGCAGCAACTTCACTTGCTTGGCCACCAGGTCCGCGACATAACGCGGGTAAAACACCATCGCGCTTTCCACCGGAAACGTGGGCCTTCGCTGCTTTCGATATTTGCATCGCAGGTAGCCGCCTTCCAGCGGGTGAACTCCTTCGAGGGTGATGCAGGAATGAAACCACAGCAGCAGGAACAATACCTTTCCCGCATTCGACCCGGTCACATTGGCGCGGCGCATCACCGTCTCCATGTGGCCGGGCGAATAATAATGCCGCCACGCATCCCAGTAGAGCTTCTCCCATTCCCCCTGGGACATCAGCGGATGCGCGGTGGTGGTGTGCACGAGGTCGTACTTGTTCAGGTCCGCATCCATGGGGACGCCGGCATTGTGCAGCTTCAGGTGGTCTTCGGAACCCGGCAGCGGGGTAAGAAAGAACGGCTCCAGGATGTCGATGGGCAATTCGCGCTGGATGATGTGAATATCGCGCAGGATCGATTCCGGGGTATCCGTCGGGAACCCGATAATGTAACCCGCGTAGATCGATACTCCAATGGCCTTCCATTGCAGCAGCATCTTGCGGTACTCGGCGATCTTGTTCTGCTTCTTGCGGGCGCCCATTAAGCTAGCCGGATTGATGCTTTCGAGTCCAATAAATACCCGTGCCACCCCGGCCCGGCCCGCCTTGGTGATAAAACCCGGCAGGCGGTGGCACATCGTATCCACCTGGATGGTGAACTTGATGTTGAGCCCCTCCTGCTCGCGCATAGCGATGATGCGGTCGAAGATTCGCTCCCAATCCATGTTGCGCGCGAAGTTGTCGTCGGTAATGAAAAAGCGGTTGATGCCCTGGGCCAGGTTCTGGCGGATGATCGCTTCGATATCGTCCGGCGACCGCCTCCGCGATTTCCGGCCTTGCACGTTGATGATGGTGCAGAAAGAGCATTGGAACGGGCAGCCGCGTCCGGCATCGAAGCTGGTGAGATGTCCGCCGGTGCGCTTGATGCGGGTCGCGGGAAGAATAGGCACGGGCGCGCCTTCCAGCGCTGGCAGCTCCGTCATGTAGTTATAGAGCGGTTTCAGCGCGCCCTGCCACGCATCGCGCAAGACCCCTTCAAAACGCCCCTCGGCTTCGCCGGCAAAGAGAGAAATCCCCAAGTCCATTGCTTCGGTAAGCTCGGGGGCGTCTTGGGAAGCATCGACAGGCATCCCGAGACATGAAAGCCGCCAATGCATACCTGCACCCCGGCGGCGCGCAGGGTGCGCGCAATATCCATCGCCCGCGGATACTGATTGGACTGCACCCCCACCAGCGCCACCAGGCTGGGGGTCCCGCGCAGGCGGCGCGCGATGCGTTCCGGCTTGATGTGGGTATTGGATTCGTCGTAGGCGGCAACGACGATGTCAACATTGTCACCCAGCACCCGCCGCTCGTCGCAATCCAGGGCAAGACCGTTGAGCACAGCCAGGGTATTAGAAGGAATGGCCGACCGAAACCACTGGATGACATAAC
>JBBSHD010000021.1:0-13655 GCA_038253455.1 Terriglobales bacterium
AGAGCTGCAAATTGGTAAAGAAAAATGTCTTATTCTTGATTACCGGCCCGCCCAGACTGAAGCCATAAATGTTCTGCACGAATTGTTGCCGTGGCAGCCCCGCCTGTTTGTTTGCTACTTCGTTGGCCTGCAGGAACGGGGACTGATAAAACTCAAAAACATTTCCGTGAAAAGCATTGCCGCCCGATCGCGTAACCATAATCACCTGAGCGCCGCTGTTCCGGCCGAATTCGGCGGTAGGGTTGGTGGTGATCATGCGGAATTCGCTTATGGCGTCGGGATTGGTGCGCAGGGGCGAAAAATTCGATCCCCCGGCGCTGTCTTCATTGATGTCGATGCCATCGAGCGTGTAATTCCAGGCGCGGTCTCGCGAACCGTGTACGCTCACTCCGCCTCCCGCCAAATCGTTCTGTGCGTTCACCACTCCGGGCTGGAAATTTACGAAATCCAGAACGTTTCGTCCACGCACCCCGACGATGGGAAGGCTTACTACAGCGGCATTTTCCACCAGGTTTCCGACGTTGCCGGAGCTGCTCGTGTCCACCAGTTCCGCGGACTCCGTCACCTCCACGGTCTGCCGCACGTTGCCGACGTCAAGCACCGCATTCACCGTCATCGGCTCGCCTACCGCCAGCACGTTGCCCGTGGAAATAAACTGCTTGAAGCCCTGTGCTTCAACGCTCACGCTATAGGCGCCAGCCTGAATGCCTTCAAAGACGTAATTCCCGGAGGAGGTCGACGCGGTGACCTGGGATATTTTAGTGTCGTCGTTGGTCAGCGTCACCTTGGCTCCCGCAATTATGGCCCCACTGCGGTCCTGCACCACGCCTGTCGCGCGCGAAGTTCCCGACTGGGAGAAAGCCATCGCAGAAATGGCAAGTACGGCAAGCAATAACATCGATTTTCGAAATAGGGTCATTTCATAACCTCGCGTGGGGTCGGGTGACAAAAGGCGCGCAAACATCTCTTGACCGCCTCCCGCCGTTACGAAGTGGTATACCCGCCGGAGTCGAAGGTTGTCAACCATGTTGTAAAGTCACGCCTGCGGTAAACTTGATACCCAGCTTGATAGTTCGATTCTGGTTCCGAAATGATAGAGACCCGCCAACCCTTAAATTCGTTCACGGCTTGGCTAGTTTTCATCGTGGGCCTTGCGATGGCGGCCTTCTCGCAGTCCTCGCGCCCCGAAACGCCGGTCAAAAACCCCGCAAACTCAACCGAAGCTCTGCGCCTCAACACCCTGGGCGTGGGCTACATGAACCAGCAGGATTTCCAGCATGCGCTGCCGCTGTTCATTCGCGCGTATTCACTCGATCCGCAACTCTATGCCGCACGATTGAACCAGGGCATCGCCGTTCTCAACCAGCAGAAATACGAGCCTGCGGAAAAAATATTGCGGGAGGCGGTGGAACGCGGGCCCGCCAATCCACGTGCCTGGTACAACCTCGGCCTGCTCTATAAGAGCCAGGGCGAAGCGCAAAAAGCCCTGGAAGCATTTCAGAAAGTCGCGGCCCTCGATCCCGAGGATGCTGACGTCCAATACTTTCTGGGACTGGTCTATTTCGATCTCAAGCAGAATGCCCAGGCAGCGCAGACCTTGGAGCGTTCCATCGCGCTCGACCGCTTCCAGGTCTCGGCGGAATATGCGCTGGCGCGCGTCTATCGCAGCATGGGAGAAGCCGCCAGGACCCGCGAACATCTGGCGCGCTTCCAGAAAGTCACCAACGAGAAAGCCGGCGCGCCGCTGGGCATCGGATACGGCCAGCAAGGCAAGTATTCGTTCGCCGAGCAGGTGCGCGCCCCCGTTAGCGCCGCCCTGCCGCCGATTAAAGTGACGTTCGCCGACGCCAGCGCCTCGGCGGGCCTGGTGCAGCCTCGATCAGCAGTTGCGAAATCACCAGCACCCTCGGGCCTGGGTTCCGGAGCATGCTTCTTCGATTACGACGGAGATGGCCGGCCTGACTTGCTGGTGGTTCGGGGAACGTCGGGCAAGCCCGTCCTCTACCACAACCTCGGCAACGGGCGCTTCAAGGACGTAACCCTGGGCTCGGGAATCGCACTGCCCGCGCCCGGTATCGCCTGCACCGCCGGCGATTACGATAACGACAGCCGCACCGATCTTGCCATCAACTTTCGCGGCGGGGTGGCGCTGTTCCACAACGAAGGCAACGGTAGATTCAGCGACAAGACAACCGCCGCCGGAATATCCGCGTCCGGCGATCCCCTGGGCCTGACCTTCGTGGACTACGACCACGATGGCTACCTTGATCTTTACATCGCGCGCGCGGGCGCCGTGGCCAAAGACACCAACGATATTGCCACGCCGGGCCCGGGCAGCAACATGTTGTGGAAGAACAACGCCAACGGCACGTTCTCCAATTGGACCGAGCAAGGCGCCCTCGCCGGGGACGCGCCCAGCCTCGGCGTGCTGGCCACCGACTACAACAACGACCACGCCATCGACCTGCTGGTTACCGGATGGCGCCAGTCGCCGCAGCTTTTTTCCAGCCTTCGCGAAAATAAATTTGCCGCCGTCGATCCCTGGTCCGCGCCGTTCCCCTCGTTCACGGCCGGAGTCGCCTCCATTGATTTCAATAAGGATGGCTGGATGGACCTGGCGTTTACCCACATGGGAGCGCCCGGCATCACGCTGTGGCGCAATGCGGCCGGCAAGAAATTCGAGCCTGCCGCATTGCCCGACTTGCACTGGACGCGCGCTTACGGCGTCGCCGTGCTCGACTACGACAACGATGGATGGCTCGACATTGCCGCCGTGGGCGACTCCGCCAGCGGACCGGAAATTCGTCTGCTGCGTAACCTGGGAGACGGCAAGTTTGCCGACTTCACCGCCGCCACCGGCCTCGGTCAAGTCAAGCTTCAGTCGCCGCGCTCCCTCATCGCTGCCGATTACGATGGCGACGGCGGCGTCGATTTGCTGGTCACCGAAACCAGCGGCAACGTGGTTTTACTGCGCAACGACGGCGGCAGCCGCAACAGTTGGGTGCGCCTGGCCTTGAAGGGAAACAACGACAACAAGAGCGCCATCGGCGCGCAAGTGCAGTTGTTCGCCGGCCCCACCGAACAGAAGTGGGAAATTCCCGGCGCGTCGGGCTACTTCGGGCAAAGCTCCACCGACATCGTTGCCGGCTTGGGAAACATCAAGCAGGCGGAGATCGTCCGCATGCGCTGGCCCACCGGCGTAGTGCAGGACGAGCTGCAACTCGCCGCCCGCGCCACCCAGAAACTCGACGAGATCGACCGCCGCAGCAGCTCGTGCCCTTTGCTGTTTACCTGGAATGGCGCGCGCTTCGAATTTATCTCTGACGTAATCGGCGCCGGAGTCATCGGGCATTGGGTGGCGCCGGGCGAGCGCAACATTCCCGATCCCACCGAGTACATCAAGGTCGCGGGCGACCAGTTAAAAGCCGACCACGGAATCCTGCGGATGTCGTTCATGGAGCCCATGGAAGAGGTCAACTACCTCGACCAGGCGCGCCTGATCGCGGTCGATCATCCCGCCAACGTTACCATCAATCCCAACGATCGCTTCGTCAGTGGGCCTCCATTCCCTGAATTCAAGATCATCGCCAGCCGCGGCGCCCACGTTCCGATTGGCGCACATGATGGGCAGGGACGGGACGTGTTGAACCAACTTAAAAATGTAGACCACGATTTCGTACAGGGTTTCAAGATTTTGCAGTACCCCGGCTTCACCGAAACCCACAGGTTGGAACTCGATCTCGGCGCATGGGACAGCAAAAATCCGCTGCGCCTGCTGCTGAACGGTTACACCGAGTACTTCACTGCCAGTTCGATGTTCACCGCTCACCAGGCGGGCATCGACGCCATCGCGCCTTACGTCGAAGCGTTTATACCGGCTGGTTCGGGCGCACGCGGCCGCTTGGACGGCCAGTGGAAAAAAATTATCGATGACATGGGTTTTCCCGCCGGCCTGCCCCGAACCATCACCGTCGATCTCGCCGGACACCTTCCGCCGGGCGCACAGCGAATTCGCATCGTGACCAATTTGCAAATCTACTGGGACCAGGTCCTGGTGGATAACTCACCCGGCAATCTGCCGGTTCGTTCCACCGAGGTCCCGCTGAAAAACGCCGCCCTGAATTTTCGCGGGTTCCCCCGGCAGATCGCCCGCGGAACCCCCGGAGACCTCACCTATAACTATGAAGATGTAAGCGCCACCGGCCCGTTTGCGCGGCCCGCGGGAAGCTACACCCGCCTGGGGAACGTTTTGCCGTTGCTTAAGAGCAGCGATGATCAGTTCGTGATCTTCGGTCCCGGAGAAGAAGTTGCCTTGGACTTCGACGCCGCAAAATTGCCCCCCGTCGCTCCAGGATGGAAGCGAGACTACCTCTTTTTCGCCGACGGCTTCGTAAAGGACATGGACTTCTTCGGCAGCAAGGTCGCCACCGTATCCCCGCTTCCCTTTCATGGAATGGGAACCTATCCTTATGGCGAGGAAAAACATTATCCCGACAGCGAGGACTTTCTCGACTACCAGTTGACGTACAACTCGCGCTGGCTGGATGAGAACAGTACACCGGCGCAATGGCGGTTCAGCTACCCGGCGCCGGCGACTGCCGGGCATTAACAGAAATGGGTGGGCAAAACTGTCCTCGACATTGTTTTTGATCACAATAAGCAAGCATTCCAAAGCGGAGTCAGTCCTGCGGGGTTGCTGTTGAAATTGAAGCGCCGGCACCCGAAATTTAAAGGTCACAATCGCTCTCTCCCCTCAGTTGTCATTCTGACGATCCCCCGGCTTCATCGGGGGTGAGGAAGAACCCCTATTGTGCGACAAATCTCTCCCTCGCCATTATTTTCGATCACGATGAAGCAGCGTTCTAGAGCGGAGTCAGTTTTGCGGGGTTGCTGCTGAAATTGATCCAGCCAACTTCAAAAACAACTAAAAAGTTCTGCGTAAGATGGGCTGGCTGATAATGACCGAGAACAACCCAGGGGAAGATTTGTGGCACAGTAGGGGTTCTTCCTCACCCCCGATAAAGCCGGGGGATCGTCAGAATGACAACTGAGGGGATGGATTTCATTTGCGGCAAAAATTTGTGAGTGCGCAGGCGCTTGTCATCAATTCCAATAAAAACCGGGGAATCGTCATAATGACAATCGCGTCTTGAATTTCTCCTCCATCAAAAATTTTGCGCCAGCTCAATAAGTAACCACCACATCCCCCTCCGGCGCGGGAGCTTCCACGCTGAAGATCCCGGTGGCGAACGAACCCCGCAAGGCCTGGCCGCCCATCGTGGCCCGTCCCATGCCTTTACCGCCGATCACGTCGATCCTGACGCCCTTCCACCACGGGGTAAAGCTGCCCTCTTGCGCCATGTGAACGGTCAACCCTGATTTGGTTGCGGTGCAGGTGAACTTCACCCTCTTGTAGTCGCCTTTCTTGTACTGGAATGACAGCCCGTCGTCGGCGTACACCGAGCCGCTGCAATCGCCGCCGGCGGTTGGGGGATACACCCGCACTTCCAGCGGGCCCTGGGGAACTTCATCGGTGCTCTGCACCACGGGCTGCTGCGGAATGATGGCGCCGGCGCGCACATAGATTGGCATTACTTCAATCCCGACTTTTCTCGTGACCGAGCGTCCGCCATGCACCCGCTCACCCGTCCAGTAGTCATACCAATCGCCCTTGGGCAGCTGCACTTCCACGAAGTCGAAATATTCCCATAGCTGCGGCGCTACCAGCAGGTCGCGGCCATAGAGAAATTGGCGGTCGAGGGTCAGCACCGCGTCTTCCTGCGGATATTCCAGGAACATCGCCCGCATCAGGGGCATGCCGTTGCGCGTGTTTTCTTCCATGGTGGTGTAGGTGTAGGGCAGCAGCTTGTAACGCAGCTCAATATATTTTTTGCGGATGGCCTCATGCACCGGGCCGTGCACCCACGGCTCCTGGTTGTCAGACCCCTTTTCAGTATGACTGCGGTAGATGGGATAGAACGCCGCCAGCTCCAGCCAGCGCGTATAAACGTCAGGCAGCGGACTGCCGCGGTACCCGCCGACATCGGCGCCCATCAGCGCGTAACCTGAGATGCCCAGGTTCATGATGTTGGCCACCGACTGGCGCAGGTGGTCCCACGAGCTGGAATTATCGCCCGTCCACGACGCCGCGTAGCGTTGCGTGCCCGCATATGCGGCCCGGGTCAGCACGAACGGCCGCTCATCCGGACGAAGCTTCAGCAGGCCATCATAGGTGGCGTGTACG
This sequence comes from Terriglobales bacterium, assembly GCA_038253455.1. Lineage (GTDB taxonomy): Bacteria > Acidobacteriota > Terriglobia > Terriglobales > Acidobacteriaceae > JBBQWT01. Next base: position 6,245 of record JBBSHD010000021.1, read on the forward strand.
TTCTCCATGCCAAACACATTGTGGATCTCGCGTTGGCTGGCCTGGCGCACGCTGCCGTCGGGCATCGCCACCCGGTGCACGGTGTCCAGCGGCATGGTCTTATCGGCGCGCTCGAATACCGCAGGCTCGTTCATGTCGTTCCAGAAGCCTTTAATTCCATCTTTCACAAAATCCTTGTACAGCGCGCCATACCAGCCGCGCGTCGCCGCGCCCGCGGTGAAGTCGGGAAAGACGCTGGGCCCCGGCCATACCGCCCCCACGTAAACGCTGCCATTGGGATTTTTTACGAAGCGATCTTCGCGGATGCCGCTGTCATAGGGCGCGTATCCGGCCTCCTTCTTGAGGTGCAGGTCGCTGATGACGACGGTCTTGATCCCCTGCTTCTTGAGGTCGCCGATCAGGCCTTCGAAGTGGGGAAAGTTTTCCCGGCTGACGGTGAACGGCGCGTTGCCCTTCTGGTAGTCAATGTCCAGGTAAAGCGAGTCCAGCGGAATTCTCTTGGCGCGAAATGTGTCTGCAATTTCATGCACCCGCGATTCCGGATAATAACTGTAGCGGGACTGCTGGTAGCCCAGCGTCCACAGCGGCGGCAGCGGGGTCCGTCCGGTGAGCGCGGTGTATTGTTCAATCACTTTTTTGGGATGGGGCCCGTAGATGAAGTAGTAATCAATGGGACCATCATCGGCGCCGTAGCTCAAGGCGTCGCGCTCGCCCTTGCCGAAATCAAACGTGCTGCGAAAGGTGTTGTCAAAAAAAATTCCATAACTGCTGCCATTCCGCATGGCCACAAAAAAGGGAATGGTCTTATACAGCGGATCGGTCGTGGGCAGCCAGCCATAGGCGTCAGTGTTCCACATGGTGAAGGCCATGTTGCGGTGATCGAGCGGCCCTGACTTGTCTCCCAGGCCAAAGTAATGCTCGTTCTCGGGCATCACCTTCCACATCTTGAATTGGGTTGCCATGCCGGCGCCGGCTTTGGCGGGCTCGGTGAACTGTAAAGGGATGCTGGCCGAGGCCAGCTTCATCCGGTTAAAGACGAGCGGACGCTGTGGGTCGTCCTCGGAAATAACTTTTCCTGCGAGATCCATGAACACGACCCGCAGATGGTCTTTTTCCACCCTGACCTGCAGGTTGCCGGTGCGGAGCGCCACTGCGTTCGGCAAATCCTCAAAGGGAAACGCCACTCGCGGCATCGCCGCCCGCGCCTCGTGCGTAATCGCCCAGGAATTTTCCACGGGAAATACGCCATCCAGCGCGATCTGCACCCGCACCACCGAGTCGCTCAGCGCCGTTATCCGCATGACCGCATTCCCCGCATGCAAATCGACGCCGCTGGCTGGGGCGTCCGCGGGAAGAGCGGTGACCGACGAGACTCGGTCCAAGCCATGCCACCCGGCGGGATCCGGCGACGATGCGTTTTGCGCGCATAGAAGGGAAGCGCTTACCAGGGTTGCCAGAATCGTCAGGCCCAAGGCAGAGGTTCGAAGGATGGCAGCGCGGCGAAGAAAATGTTTCATAGAGGGATTAACTCCGTGCAAGAGTGCGAAATGCGAGTTCCTTCTATGTACAGCAGCTCTGCGGGAAACGCAACCGGCAGGCGCGCGCCGCCCGCCAAAATCAGCGATAGACAACCTCCGGGTCATGGGCGATGATGGCCGGGCGCAATGTTAAAGCTTTCCGGCATCACCAAGCACTTTGGCCAGACCGTGGCGTTGGGCGGCGTCACCCTCGAGCTGGGCGCGGGCGAAGTTCATGCCCTGATCGGCGAAAACGGCGCCGGCAAAAGCACCCTGATGAACATTTTAGGCGGGCTGCACCGGCCCGACGCGGGCGCGATGGAAGTCGATGGCGAGCGCTACGCCCCGCAGGACCCGCAGGACGCACGCCGCCGCGGCATCGCCCACATCCACCAGGAGCTGTCGCTGTGCCCGCATCTCTCGGTCGAGGAAAATATTCTGATGGGCATGGAACCCGCTCGCTGGGGATGGCTCGATCGCAGCGCCCTGCGCCAGGAGGCGCTGAAAATCCTGGAAAATTTCAGCCATCCCGAGATCACTCCCGATAAAAAAGTCGCGGACCTGCCCATCGCGGCGCGCCAGATCGTTGAAATCTGCCGCACCCTGGCGCAAAAAGCTTCCATCATCCTGATGGATGAGCCCACCAGCAGCCTGCAGCGCGAGGACGTGGAGCGGCTGTTCCGCTGCATCGCCCGCCTGAAATCGAGTGGCATCAGCGTCATCTACATCAGCCACTTTCTCGAAGAGGTGCGCGAGATCGCCGACACTTTCACCATCCTGCGCGACGGGCACAGCATCGCCAGCGGTCCGCTCACGTCGGTCACCGACGACCAATTGATCGCGCTGATGGTGGGCCGGTCGATGAGCGACCTTTATCCCCGGCGCGACGCCTATGCCTCTCCCCAGACGGTGCTGCAGATGCGCAATCTCAGCGCTCCGCCGGCGGTGAAGCTGGCCGACCTTGAGATCCGCAGCGGAGAAATTCTCGGCATCGCCGGGCTCATCGGCTCCGGCCGCACCGAGATGCTGCGCACGCTCTTCGGCTTGCAGCCGGCCGCCGGCGGCGAGGTCACGGTGCACGCGGCCCAGGCCGCCGCGAAAAAAGGCTCGCCGCGCCTGCGCATCGTGCAAGGCATCGGATATCTCAGCGAAGACCGCAAAGGCGAAGGCCTTGCCCTGGGATTGCCGGTCGCCGACAACATCACCTTCACCCGGTTCGCATCGTGCTCGCGCTGGGGATGGCTCAATCGCAAAAAACAGGCGACGCAAGCCGGTAGTTGGATTACCGAGCTGGGCATCCGCAGCCGTGGTCCCTGGTCTCCCGTGGCGCGGCTTTCCGGCGGCAACCAGCAGAAGGTCGCAATATCCCGCCTGCTGCACCAGCAGGCCGATATCTTTTTGCTCGACGAGCCCACCCGCGGAGTCGATATCGGCAGCAAAGCCCAGATCTACGAGGTCATCGTGCGGCTCGCCGCCGAAGGCAAGGCGGTGTTAGTCGTGAGCTCCTACCTGCCGGAACTGTTCGGCTTGTGCGACCGCCTGGCGGTCATGAGCCGGGGTACAATTTCTGCGGTGCGTCCCACCGCCGAATGGACGCCGGAATCGGTGCTGCAGGCCTCCATCGAAGGCGATGCCGCGGAGGCCGCCGCCAGCATCGCGTAACGCCTGTGTAGAAATATGACTGCGTCGCTTTCCACAAATCCCGCGCCCGTTCCCGCCGTTGCCGCGGCGGTCGCGTCTCGCCACTCCGCCCGCTTGCAGACCTGGCTGCGGGTTTTTGGCCCGTTTCTCGGCCTGGCGCTGGTCATCATCATCTTCGCGGTGCTGGCTGATAATCCCGGCCGCTATCTTTCCATCCCCAACCTGCGCATCGTTCTGTCGCAGACCGTGATCGTGGCCATCGGCGCCATCGGCATGACGATGCTGATCATCAGCGGCGGCATTGACTTGTCGGTGGGCTCGGTCATCGCCCTGGCCAGCGTGGTCACCGCCATTGGCATCCGCGCGCACTGGTCTCCGCTGCTGGCGGTCTTCGCCGGCATCCTGGTCGGCGGCATCATCGGCCTGGTGAATGGCGCGGTCATCACCACCCTGCGCGTGGTCCCATTTATCGCCACCCTGGGAATGCTGGGCGTCGCCCGCGGCCTCGCCAAGTGGGTGGCCGACCAACAGACGGTCAACGTTCCCGCAACCTGGGTGAACGCTCTTGCCGTGACCTTCCCCACGCCGGCGTGGCTGCTGCTGGCGCCCGGTGTCTGGATTTCGATTGTTCTCGCGGTGCTGGCCGCCGTCGTTTTGCGGTACACGGTATTCGGACGCCGCATCTTCGCTCTCGGCTCCAATGAGGCGGCCGCGCGGGCGTGCGGCATCCATACCGACCGGCTCAAAGTCGCGATCTACGGGGTTAGCGGCCTGCTCTTCGGCCTCGCCGGCGTCATGCAGATGTCGCGCCTGCGCCAGGGAGACCCCACCGTGGCCGTCGGCGTCGAACTCGACATCATCGCTGCCGTAGTCATCGGCGGCGGCAGCCTGAGTGGCGGCGAGGGCAGCATCCTGGGCTCGATGATCGGCGCGCTCATCATGGCATTCCTGCGCAACGGCTGCCAGCAGATGGGATGGCCCAACTACATCCAGGAAATCATCATCGGGGTCATCATCGTGATCGCCGTGGCCATGGACCGCCTGCGAACTTCCAGCATGGAGACGTAAGCATGAAGATGGGGAAGCGATGAAAAAAAGCGTTGTGATGTTGGTGCTGACCAGCCTGCTCTCGCCGGAGCTGCCCGCAGCGGAGATCTCGAAGGCCAGCGGCCCGGCTGATCCGCAGGTCACGGTGGAACGATTGCAGGATTCGCCCTTGCTCTCGCCACAGCCGTCGGGCGCGGGGTCCGCGGGAATTTTTAACCCGGCGGCGGTCCGCGATCACGGCAAAGTCATTCTCTTATACCGCGAGCAGGACGCACACGGCACGTCGCGCATCGGCTACGCCGCCAGCCCTGATGGTATTCATTTCACCGCGCGTCCCCAGCCGGTGCTCTCGCCCCAAGCCGATTACGAGCGCGATGGCGGCGTCGAAGATCCCCGCCTGGTGAAATTCGGCCAGACTTATTACATGACCTACACCGGCTACAACAAGAAGGACGCGCAGCTTTGCCTGGCCACATCGCGCGACCTCGTCCACTGGCAGCGCAAAGGCGTCATCCTGCCGGCGTATAAAGGCAAGTGGAACCGCGGGTGGACCAAGTCCGGCGCCATCGTCCCGCAAAAAATCAATGGCCAGTACTGGATGTATTACCTGGGCACCGGCGCCGATAAGACCGACGAGATGGGTCTGGCACATTCCACCGACCTGCTGCATTGGGTGGACGATCTCGATCTCCCCGTTCTCTCCAAGCGGCCCGGAAACTTTGATGAGCAGGTGGTCGAGCCCGGCCCCGCGCCCATCATCACGTCCGCCGGCATTTTCATGATCTACAACGGCGCCGACAAGAAACTTGTGTACCGCACTGGCTGGGTGCTCTTCGACAAAAACGATCCCGGCAAAGTGCTGGCGCGCTCTGGGGAGCCCATCTTCGCGCCGCAGCTCGACTGGGAGACCATCGGCCAGGTGCCGAACGTCATATTCGTTGAGGGGATGGTTCCCGCAGCCGAAAAAGATAGCTGGCTTCTATACTACGGAGGCGCGGATAAATACATTGGCGGCCTGCGCGCCCGGTTCACGTTCGGCGGCCCGCACTAGGCGCGCTGCGCATTCGATTTTTGCGGGAAGGGAATCAAGATTATGAAGCTCTCCGTTCTCATACTGATGGCAGCTCTGACGTTGCCGGCGTTTGCACAGCAGGACGACGCCAAAGGCGGCGCCGCGCCCACCGGCGACAACAAAGACATTCACACCTACATCCACAAGGGATGGGATGTATTGTCGCGATCGATGAACGACTGCAAAACCTTGGGTGACACCAAGCTGCAGACCCAGCCGATCCTGTATCTCCCCGCCGAAATCACCACCCCGGCCGACGTGACCGCGCTGCAGAAAAAATGTGGACTCCAGATCGCGCCGCTGCCCAAGAAGATCGAGCACGCCGGCGACCTTCGTCCCGACGAGCTGCCGCGCCAGGGATTGCTCTACCTGCCCAACCCCTACGTGGTGCCCGGCGGCCGCTTCAACGAGATGTACGGCTGGGACAGCTACTTCATCATCCTCGGCCTGGTGCGCGACCAGCGAGTCGATGCGGCGCGCGGCATGGTGGAAAATTTCTTCTACGAGATCGAACACTACGGCTCGGTGCTGAACGCCAATCGCACTTATTACCTCACGCGCTCACAGCCGCCGCTGCTGACATCGATGATCTTGTCGGTGTACAACGCCAATAACGGGCAAGGCCCCAGCGGCGCGGCCTGGCTGCGTCGCGGCTATGAGAATGCCCAGCGCGACTGGCAGCTTTGGAACACCGAGCCGCATCTCGCCGGAAACATCGGGCTGTCACGGTATTACGATTTTGGCGACGGCCCCGTCCCCGAGATGGGAGACGACCCGTCGTATTACAACCAGGTGGCCAACTCACTGCTCGCCCATGGCGATCCCGGCCATTATCTGGTTGCAGACGCACCCAGCTCGCCGGATTCCGCGAAGATGGTTGGACCCGAACTAACCGTGAAGCCCTGTGATGATGCGGCCAAAAGCGCCGCCGCCAGGCCCTGCGGCCCGGAAAGGAAGTTTCATCTCTCCGCCGACTATTACAAAGGCGATCGCGCGATGCGCGAATCAGGCTACGACATCTCCTACCGCTTCGGGCCGTTCAGCGGGTCCACCCACCACTACGCTCCGGTGTGCCTGAACAGCCTGCTCTACAAGGCCGAAAACGATCTGGCCAGGATGGCCGCCCTCCTGGGACGACCCACCGAAGTCAAAAAATGGAAAGACCGTGCCGCGCAGCGCAAAGCGCGCATGACTCGCTACATGTGGAACGCCGGCCGCGGAATGTTCTACGACTACGATTTCCAGCGCGGCCGCCAATCCACCTACAACTTCGCCGCGTCGTTCTACCCGCTGTGGGCGGGGGCGGCCACGCAACAGCAGGCCCGCTTGCAATTGCGGAGGCTGCCGCTGGTCGAGCGTCCCGGCGGAATCGCCACGAGCGACCGCATCACCGGCGTGCAATGGGACATGCCCTACGGCTGGGCCCCGGTGCAATACTTCGTGGAAGAAGGCCTGCGCAAATACGGTTTCAAGACCGAAGCCAACCGCGTGGCCTCGCACTGGAACTCGATGGTCGAAGAAAACTACCTGCGCGACGGCACCATCAGGGAAAAATATAACGTCGTGGACCGCTCCACCACCGCTAACGTCAGCGCCGGCTACAAGGCCAACGTAGTGGGCTTCGGATGGACCAACGGGGTATATCTGGAATTCGAGGCGGCGCAGGGAAAGTGAGCGTCTAGACCGAGGGGCGAGAATCAAATATCAATCTGAAGGATAGGTTTATCAGTCCATCGGGACAGAAGTCCGCATTTTATATGAATTGTCATTCCGAGCGAAGAAGCTGTGAAATAACCCCAAGACCGAAAAAACGAACAACGCCAAGTTGTTGAATGGCAATAAGTTAGTAATTTGGAATTTTGATCGTTTAGGGTTATTTCACAGCTTCGAAGCCGAGGAACCCTTTGTTTCCCTGATGCAAACCGTGCAGCCGGCCCAGCCGCAGTCTCAAAGGAATCGACGCTCAGACTTTACGCGTAGCCTGCCTTTGACTCTACAGCGCTTTCATAGCTGCTGTATCCCCATTTCGATTCTTGTCCGCGGAGAATGTCGCCATCTCCAGCCTCCCCACTTTCTTTCCCAAGGAGCCGCTCCAGGCAGTCCCCCAACGGGACGTCATTCTGACGACCCCCGG
>JBBSHD010000022.1:0-13639 GCA_038253455.1 Terriglobales bacterium
CAGCTCGCGAAACTGGGCCAAGTGCTGGCGCGCGCGCTCCGGGTCTCCCAGCCGGTTGTAGAGAAGGCTGAGCTGGTACTGGGTTTCGGGATTGTTGGGGTTCAACCCGGCGGCGCGTTCCAGCGCGGCCTTGGCCTTGGCTTCTTCTCCAGCCTGCAGGTAGAGAGTGCCCAGCGCGGAAAATGCATGCGCGTTGCCGGGCTGCACGCTGACTACGCGCTCCAGGCCAGTGATGGCCGCTACATTGTTGCCCTCGGCGCGGCTCACCATGGCCAGTTGATATTCAGCCTCGGTTTCCCGCGGATCAAGCTCGAGACAGCGCTTCATTTCCGACCGGGCCTTGTCGAGGTCCTGGAGACGGAGATAGGCAATGCCCAGAGCCAGATGACCGCGCGCATCTTGGGGGCTCTTGGTCAGGTACTGGTCGAGTATGCGCTGTGCGAGGTCCCACTTTTCCATTTGCAGTGCGGCTACCCCGGCAAAGAACAGGTTCTCCGGATTTTCGCCGCCTATTTGCAGCAGCTTGCCGGCAGCTTCTGAGGCGCGTTGGTTGCGGCCGGCATGCAGGCTGGTGATCACCTGGTCGCGCAAGACCTCGGGCGACGCGGGCGCCAGTTTTTCCGCGTCATCGAGCAGCTGCAGCGCTTGCGCATATTGTTTCTGTTGCGCCGCCAGTTCCGCCAGGCTCAGCCTGATCAGAATCGAATTTGGATTGAGCCGCAACGCATGCTGCAGAGATTGCGCGGCGGCGGCATTCTTTCCCTGGGCCATTTGTATCTTCCCCTGCATGTAAAGGGATTCAGCGCTGCCGGCGCCGCGGCCATTGGGCGCCGCGCCCGCTTGCAGGATCTTGGCTGCTTCATCCGGCATTCCCGCAGCGAGGAAAGTGTTCGCCAACTCGTCGCGCAGGCCTTGATTGCGCGGAAAGCGCGTGGCAGCGGCGGCCACCAGTTCTCGTGCCCTGGGCGCCTGGTTTAATTGCAATAAATCCGTGACCAGGACGGGAAACGCGGCCGCGGAAAGCGATTCCGGCGGGAGTGCCTGCAGCGCGGCCAAAGATTGCGGAAACTGCTTTTGCGCCAGGTAAACTGATGCCAATTCGGTGGCTAGCTGGGGGTCGCGGGGAAAAATCTTGAGCGCTGTCTGATAAGTGGCGGCGGCATCGGGAAGATTTCCCTGCGCGCGCTGGGTGCCTGCCAGGTTCAAATAAGCGCCGCGAAAGTTTTTGTCTATGGCGATGGCGCGGCGAAACAAGGCTTCCGCTTCGGAAAATCTCTGTTGCTTTCCGCGAATGATTCCCAGCAGGTTCAGGCCTTCGGGCAGATTAGGACGGGCTCGCAGCAGCACCCACAGGTCGCTTTCCGCTTTGTCCAGATTACCCTGGTCGATTGCGGCGCCAATTCGCGCGGCCGTATTGGCAGTTGCGGTCGGAGATTGAGCGGGTACGGCTGTTTTTTTCTCGGCCGCGGAGTTTGCGCCGGCCGCGCCCAGCGCCGCGGGAACCATGGCCAGCGCTATGAATGCAGCAAGCTGAGTGACCATCCCGGATTGCCTAGCGATTGGGGACACTGACGCTTCCCCGGGCGGAATCCTTGAGCTTGCGATAGGCGGTCACTTCCCGCTCCGCATCCGCGCTGCGTGAGGCCCGCCGGTAGGCGATGCTCAACTGGTAATGATTGTAGGCGCCCGCCGGTTGCAGCCGCACCGCGGTTTCCAGATGCTCGATGGCGCCGGGCAGCTCACCTTTTTCCAGCAGCGTCTTGCCCAGTTCGTAATGAGCTTCGGCATACTCGGGTTTCTCCCGTATGACGTCGCTGAGAAGAGCGACGGCTTCATCGTTTTTCTGCTGTTGCAGCAGGACGTAGGCGAGATGATATTTCGCCGCGGTGTCGGCGGGGTTCAGCGCCAGCTCGGACCGGAATTCCTCCGCCGCTTCCGGCGGCTTTCCCTGCCGCAGCAGCACCTGTCCTTTATAAAAATGGACCTGCAACAGCGACGGGTTCAGTTGCAGCGCCTGCTGGTACTGTTGCAGCGCGGGAATAAATTTGTCCTGCTGCGCGTAGTTTTGACCCAGCAGCAGCCGGATCTCGGCGGAATTCGGATTCTCTTGCAGCAACCTCAGGAACAGCCGCTCGCCGCGGGCGACGTCTCCTACCTTGATCAGCGATTCGCCATACGCCGACAGCAGAGCGGGGTCAGCCGGCAGGTTTTCCCCCATGGGGCGAAGGGCGTCCACCACTGCCTGATATTTTTCCTGCATGAAGTAGCTCAAGGCCAGGAGCTGGCGGGGACGCACATCGTCGGGACGCCGCCTCAGGTGCTGCTCCAGCGGCGGGACCGCGGCCGCGTAATCTCCCGCGGCGAACGCGGCCAGCCCCCAGTTGCGCTGCAGGTTTTCAATGCCCGGCGCCCATGCCACCGCCTGGCGAAAGAAGTCCGCGGCCGGCTGAAACTGTTGGCGTTGCGCGAAGATCACTCCCAGGTTGTAAAGTGCGTTTCCCAGCACGTCGGCCATGGCCGCTTCGTATTTCTCGGCATCCCGGCGCATCCGCGGATCGGGTTCTCCGCCCCCGATGATCAAGTCGTCGGTGGGTTGCGTGGCCGCTGCCTGGGTGGTCTCGTCGGCGGGCCCCATGGCCTGCAGATTGTCGCGCAATTCCTTTAACGATTCATTGAGCAAAATCTTGGAGGTGCGAATCTCTTTCTCGCCCTCTTCGCGCCGGCCGCTGCCGATCAGGATCCGCCCCAGCATATAGTGCGCGCGATTCACTTGAAATACGTTGTGCGACGGATCGGCCGTCACCGCAATCGCATGCCGCAAGGTTTTCTCCGCAAGCTCGCTGCGGTTGGTCTCGGTATAGAGCTGGCCCAGGTACACCTGCGGTTCGCCGGCTTCGGGACGAAGCTGCGATGCATGCTTTAAGTGAATCTCGGCGTTGGCATAGTCATGGTTCTTGAGGTCGATGTAACCCAGAAAATAATGGCTGTAGTAGTCGTCCCCGATCTTGAGCTCAGCCTCGAACTCCTGGGCGGCTTCCTTGAACTGGGATTGCGCACCCTGCAATAAATGGGTGAGCCCAATGAGGAAGTGGACGCGAGGCGCCCGGGGATCGATCTGCAGCGCCTTGTTGAATTCCTGCAGCGCCTGTTCAAAGAACCCGGCGCCGCGATAGGCACGCCCGAACAAGGCATGCGCCTGCGGTGAGTTGCCCATGGCGAGCAGCATTTCATCAAAGAGCAAACGCGTTTTGGTCAGGTCTTTAACGTTGAGATAAGCCACGCCCAGGGTAAAGGCGACGTCGTAGTTGGGCTTGAGCACAACCGACTGCTCAAGCTCGGCGATCGCCAGCTTATAGTCGCCCTGCATGAAGTAGAGCTTTCCCAGCACGTGATGCCCGCGGGCGCTCTTATCGTCGAGTTTTAAACCGGCCTTGGCCTCATTAATTCCCCGGGTGGCGTCGCCCTCGTAGAGCCGCAGGATGGCCAGGTCAAACTGGCATTCCGCCGATGGGTACACGGCGCATGATTGCTGGAACAGTTCACCCGCCTGGGGACCCTGGTGCGCGGTGATTTTGATATTGCCCATTCGCTCCAGGGCAATGCCGGCAACCGCGCGATTTTCTTTTTCCGCGCCGTCCAAATCTCCCGCCAGTTGAAACGTCTGCGCCGCTTCGTTATGCCGCTGCAGCGGGTCAGGAACGGATTGGGCAAAGCTGGCGGCGCCCAACAAAACCAGGCATGCCAGCGCGGTAAGACGATGATTCATCAAGAGGAGTTTCAGGGTTAATTGGGCGGCGACGGCAGCCCGGGCCGCGGCGCCGCCGGAAGCTTGTTCCTTAAAGATTACATGACCCGCACATGGCGAAGTCAAGCGCCTGCACCCTGACCAATCGCGCTTGCCGGCGTAAGAATCCGACACATGCGCCAGCGGCCAACGGCAGCCGGCGATCGCCATACCAAAAAAATGGCTTGCCGCATTGTGCCGCGCGGCAAGCCATGGTTTTCGTCCAGCGCCTTAGAAAATGAACTTGATGGCGTACTGGATTTCACGCGGGTCGCGGGTCTGCGTCACCTGGCCAAAGTTCGCGAAGCGGTTGGCAGGTGTGAAGACCAGCTTGTTGCCGTTGATGGTGCCGGTTTGACCCAGCGTGGTGTTGATCTGGTCGCCGATAAACTGGGTGTGATTGAGCGCGTTGAAGAACTCCAGGCGCAACTGAACGTGCAGGTTCTCGCCCAGGTACGATGACTTGGAGAAAGGCGAGCCGAAGTTCTTGTAGAAGGAAACATCGGTATTCGCCAACCCCGGTCCAGAGCAGTCCCCACGGCCGGCGGTACCGAATGATCCCAATACGAAACCATTCAGGGTGTATGCATTCGGGTTGATGAACTGCTCGCGATTATTGGGGTCGTTCAGGCGGCAAGGCACACCGGGAACCCGATTGGGCCGCTGGTTGTTGGCGTATCCCGTTCCCGAAGGACCACCCTGGGCTCCAGCGCCGCCGCTATAGATAGTGATGGAAGGACCGCTGGTGTAATTCAGGATGGTAGCGGCTTCCCAGCCGCCCAGCGCAGCGCGAACAAAACCATTGGATTCTGCGAAGCTGGGGAAGTTGTAAACCACGCTGCCGGTGAAAATGTGCGGCCGGTTGATCAGGGTTGGACCGTAATCGAGCCGCGGCAATCCGATAGAGGTGATGGCGCTGGCTGCGCTCAGCCCGCCCGAGTTAGTGATATCGGTGTTGGCAAGCGAACGCGACCAGGTGTAGGCGAACTGGGCATCCACTCTCTTCATACGGGTACGGAACAGGGTCTGCAGAGAGTGGTAGTTGGAAGAACCATTGCGCAAACTGTAGCCGATGGTTCCGAACGCCGGGATAGGACGATCGTTATTGCTGTTGGTGGTGGCGAAGTCAAGACGATTGGCCAGCGGAAACTGGTTGATATCTACGTTGTTAGTCAGATGGATGCCGCGGTTGCCCACGTAAGCCAGTTCCAGCTTGGTGTTCTTGGCCAGCGCCTGCTCCACGGTGAAGTTCCATTGCCACGAGTTTGGCACGTTGGTGGTGTTCTGCCGGCCGAAAGCCGGAGCCCCCGACACGGTCAACGAACCCGGCGTAGGCGCTTTGTCCAGTGTCCTTTTGCCTGCCACTCCCACCTCGAATGGCGGATTGCCCGAAAGGTTCAGGTTCCCGGCGTTCAATCTTTCCCGTTGATAAAACTGTCCTACTCCGGCGCGCAGCGATGTATTGCCGGTACCGAACACATCCCATGCAATACCGACACGGGGAGCGACCAGATGGTTGTTGTTGTCGATGAGTGCGCGGTTCTTGCCCGGGGTGCCGGGTCCGAAGCCGGCGGCTTCGCAGAATTTGGTGCCGGGAACCACGATCAGGCCGTTGCAGGAATCGTTAGGATTGGCGGCAGCGCGCGCAGTGCTGTAAGCTGCCGGGTCAAAGCTGGAAATCTTGTTGAGCGCGTCGAACGGCTCGCGCAGGAAGGACCAGCGGAACCCGTATTCCATGGTCACCCGAGGATGCAGCTTCCAGGTATCGCCGTAGTAGAACTCAATGTCCTTCCAGCGGGTCTGGCTCTGGGCTTCGCGGTTGTTTTCGTTGAAGCCGAACTGGCGGCCGGCGAGAAGCACATCGGCCAGTCCGTTGCCGGTGGTGCCCTTTCCCTTATCTGCTGCCCAATCCGCTTCAGGCAATGCAGCACTGCCCCAGAATGCGGGCGCTTCGTTCGATGACGACCCTCCGGTCAGTTCATTCTTGTGATTGTTGGTCAGCAGGAAACCGACTTTAAAGACATGGTTTCCTCTTACCTTGGAAAAGTCGTCGCGATAGGTGAACAGCTCTTCGTTATTGGCCCACGGCGCGATGGTCCAAAGGTCGGCACCGCGATTGGTATTGAAAGGCGAGATGCCGCCCCAGAATACGGGGTACGCACGGTTGATGCCGCCCGCCTTGACCGAGTCGGGGAAGAAGCCGGGGATGGCGGCGTTGATCTTGGCGTCCAGTCCAGCGTTGGTTCCGCCGCGAGTAATCGCAATGTTGTTGTGCCCGTAGGAAAACTGGAAGTCGTTGATGGCCGAGCTGCCAAAAGTCTTGCTCAAGCGGGCAACGAACTGCCGCGCCGGCTGGCTCCAATTGCTGGTAACCACCGGCAGTGTGTTGTCACCCCACAAAGCGTTGTTCAGCAGGGGCGAGGGGTTTTCGTTCTTGTCCTGGGTGTAGCGCAGCATCAGGTTCAGGCTGCTGCTGAATTTCGTATCGGTGCGAATGCTTTCTTCGCGGAACTCAATCGGAGACTTCTGTGAAAGCGCCCAGTTGGTGCAATCCACCGGGCTGGCCACGTTGGGCAGCGGATAAAGCTGTTCATACAAAAGACCAGCGGGGCTGAGGCTTCCAGCGGGAATAACGCCGCCCGGAACCAGGGCCGCGCTGGGGGTCGGTCCGCTGCAGGTCCCGCCCTGCGGATTGGCGCGCGGAAAGCGGAAATCGCCCGCGCGTTCGGCCGCGGTGGGCACGCTGGCGCTGTGCAATGTTCCGCGCCGCTCCTTGTTCCATTCCTGGGTAAAGAAAAAGAACATGCGGTCCTTGATGATGGGGCCGCCCAGCGAGTAACCGAAATCATTGCGCTGTTCCTGATCTTTTATATGAACCTTGTTGGAAAAGTAATTGTTGGCGTCGAGCGCGCTGTTGCGGCCGAAATAAAAAGCGCCGCCGTGGAAATTATTGCCGCCGCCGCGGGTGACGATGTTCACCACCCCGCCGGCCGCCTGACCGTATTCCGGACCATAGCTGTTACGCAGCATTTTGAATTCCTGGATGCTCTCGATCGAGGGGTAGATAAGAATGGTGCGGTTCGAGCCCACGTCGTTATTGTTGGCGCCATCCACCAGGAAGAGGTTGGCAGTGGTGGAGTTTCCATTGACCGAGAAATCGACCCCGGAGAGCAATCCCTTGTTCTTGGCGTTAAAGTTGGAGAGCGGCGAGACCCCGGGCTGCAACTGGGTCAACTGGGCGAAGCTGCGGCCGTTCAACGGCAGCTCACGCACCTGGTTTCCTTCGACCACGTTACCCACCGCGCCCGTGGTGGTCTCGACCTGCAACGCGGCGGCTTCCACCGTCACCTGCTCACCGGCGGCGCCGATCTGCAGGACGGTGTTCACCACCGAGTTGCTGGAGACGTTCAACTCAACGTTCTTGGTGAGCACGTCGCGAAAACCTTTTTGGCTGATCTTGACTTCGTACACGCCCGGGGGCAACTCGGGGACGGTGTAATGGCCCTCGTTGTTCGACGGTACCGTGCGCGTGATGTCGTTGGTCACGTTGCGCACTGTGATCTCTGCGCCCGGAACCACCGCACCCGTACTATCGGTGACCGTGCCTTCGATAGTGCCGGTGGTCTTCTGAGCGAGACCAGGAAGTGAAAAAGCCAGGATGCAGGCCAACATCAGGAGGGAGGTAAAGCAGAATCGCAGTCGGTTCATAAACTCTCCGGCCATTCGAAGTTTCATAGTATTTTTGGATTAGCTTAATTAAACGGATAGATAATGCCTTTAGATTAAAGTCGTGTCAAGACAAAAAATCGATTTTGTAAGCGATTTTGTAATCTCCGCCCCAGGGGCGATTTCAGGAGTGATCCGAAGCCGAGGCTTGCCGCGTAAACCGTTAACTTCCCGGCCGGTGATTGGCGGCCCGCCGCCTGAAGCGGAATCAGCCTTGCCAATCTAAGGCGAAGCGATTCGCCCCAATTCCTGGTAATAGCGCTGCAGGACGTAAAATGCCTTCTTCTTCTGGCCGTGGTCGCTGACCAGCCCCTTGCGGTTGAAATAATCCTGCACGTGCGGCAATGTGCGGCGGGGACTGCGAAAATCTTTCAGCAGCCAGGGCGTGTCGCCGCGCAGAAAAGGGATTCGCCGCAGCATGCCAATTTGCTTCTCGTAATGCGCAGCCTGAAATTCCTCGGTCCAGCGGGCCAGAGGATCGCCATGAAGACCCTGCAGGGCGTCGGCGCCGAATTCGCTTGCCACCAGGAAGCACGTCAAACCCAGGCGCAAGGCACTCAGTCCCGAACGCTAAAAAGCGATAACTGGCTGCGAAAATAATTTGTGAAGAAGACTTAGAATCCGCGGCGCAGGTCCTGACCAAAACATGAGGAATCATAGCGCCCTCCCGCCGCAAAATGCGTGCGGCGGAACCTTTTCAGCCCGCCGACAAACTCACGAATCCAGCTAAAACGTTTTAGCCCGGAGGAAAATTACTCCATGTTCCGGCGCCCATAACCAGAAATTCACAAGAATTTTTTATTTCCTGTCCGATGCTTTCTATGAAAAACTGTACGGCGGCTATGGATTTATGGAAAATCTGCAGCCTTGAGAGCTTCACAGAAAGATTTGTAAATGGCGAAAAAAAATTCAGATTCGCACGTTAGCTCGAAAGTTCCGGCGAAGGCGGCAAACTTAAAGGCACTTGCGGAACACCTGGGCTTGTCTCAGGGAACGGTGTCCCTGGTGGTAAACCGTTCACCTTCGGCGGCGTCGATTCCCCCGGAAACCCAGGCGCGAATTCTGGAAGCGGCAAAAAAACTGAATTATCGCGCCAACTTCTTTGCCAAGTCGCTGCGCAGCCAGCGCAGCTTTACCATCGGCATCCTGCACCCTGACCTTTCTGATTACGTCGCCCTGGTCATGGGTGGAATCGAAGATCAGCTGTTGCGGCAGAACTATTTTTATTTTGCCGCCGGGCATCGCAACCAGCGTGAGCTCATGGAGGAGTATCCGCGCATGATGATCGAACGTTCGGTGGAGGGCATCATCGCCATCGATTCCCTGCTGCAGCACCCATTACCGGTGCCGGTGGTTTCAGTTTCAGGACACCAGAAAATGGCCGGCGTGACCAATGTCGTGCTTGACCATCGCCGCGCCGCCGAGCTGGCGCTGGGCCATCTTCTCGAAACCGGGCATCGCGACATCGCGTTTATGAAAGGGCCCAGCATCAGCTCCGACACCGAGCATCGCTGGCGCAGCATCTGCGAGGTGGCACGCACACTCAACATTGAGATGAAGCCTGAGCTGTGCGTGGAGATGGAATCGAGTCCGACTTACCCCGACGTGGGATACCCCGTGGCGCAGCAGCTTCTGGCCCGGAACCAGCACTTCACCGCGCTGTTTGCCTACAACGACGTCGCTGCCATCGGCGCGATTCGCGCGTTATTCGACGCCGGCCGCCGCGTGCCCGACGATGTGACCGTCATCGGCTTCGATGACATTCCCAGCGCCGCCTTCCAAAATCCCAGCCTCACCACCGTGCGCCAGCCGTTGCGCCGCATGGGAGAGATCGCCGCTCGGACCTTGCTCGAATTGATTGATGAGAAAAAAGCTCAAACTGGCGGCGGCCTATCAAAAGATTCGCGGGAAGAGATCTCGGTGGAACCCGAGCTGGTGGTGCGCGAATCCACCACGTGCAGGCGAGCTCCGTTCCAGGCAGAAGAAGTCGCGGCGATCACGCCGTCATTCTCGATCACCACTTAAACACTAACCATCACCTTCAAAGGTTCCAACCGGGATCGCGATCCTGGTGCACTTCGATTTCCCGCAGTCGGATTTAAAGCATTCGGATTGCCACACTCGGATTTCCCTAATTCCGATTTCCGCTTTTAAAGTTCCCGCATTCGGATTACCCGGACTCTGATTTTCCGCATTGCGATTTCCCCCATTTGGATTTCCCGCCTCTTGGGTTTGCTCTGCCGCCAAAATCTCAAGCAGTTGCATAAGAAGGAGTGCGCAAGCGAAAACCCCTATGCACTTGTCATCCTGGAGCGAGCTATTGCTTTTTGTTTTAGCGAAGGACCTAGCGTTTTCTTTTGCCCTTGACGCTGACGCTCAACGAATACCGGCATCACCATCATTCCGTTAGACTATTGAAGAATGTCCTCTCGCCTGCGCAACTTATTCCTATGCCTGCTGATATTTTCCGCGCCCGAAGCCAAACCTCAGGCGCCGCCCGCCAGCCCATTGTTTGAGGATGTAGCCGCGCAAAGTGGCTTGACCGTCTCCCACATTTCCTCATCCGATAAGCATTACATCATCGAATCCATGAGTGGCGGGGTCGGGCTGTTCGACTGCGACAACGACGGCAAGCTCGACATCGCCATCGTCAACGGGTCCACCGTGGAACACTTTCGCGAAAACGGCGGCGACCCCATGGTGACCGTCTATCGCCAGGGCTTGGGAATGAAGTTTACCGACGTCACCGCTGCCGCGGGATTGAAACGCCGCGGATGGGGCATGGGCGTGACCGCCGTCGATTATGACAACGACGGCTTGGTGGATCTTTTTGTGACCGGATACGGAGGCAATGTTCTCTACCACAACCTGGGAAACTGCAAATTTGAAGATGGGACCGAGAAGGCGGGAGTGCGCGGCGGAGGCTTCAGCACCGGCGCGGCTTGGGCAGACTATGACCGCGATGGAAACGCTGACCTCTTCGTCTCCCGCTACGTGCACGTGGATATCAACGATCTGCCGGGATTCGGCAGCAAGCCATTCTGCCGCTATAAAGGATTGCTGGTGCAGTGCGGCCCCGCTGGCCTGCCCGGCGAAAGCGATCTGTTGTTTCGCAACCGCGGCGACGGCACTTTTGAGGAAGTGTCCCACAAAGCGGGTGTGGATGATCCTAAAAAATATTACGGCCTGGGCGTGATCTGGGCGGATTACGACAACGACGGCTGGCCCGATCTGTTCGTCGCCAACGATTCCACTCCCAACTACCTCTACCACAACAATCACGATGGCACTTTCACCGAGGTAGGCGGAGAAAAAGGCGTGGCTTATACCGGCGAAGGCCACGAGCAGGGCTGGATGGGCGTGGATTTCGGCGACGATGATCACCACGGCATGCTCGATCTGCTGGTGACCAACTTCGCTCAGCAGGCCAAAGGAATTTTTCATAACCTCGGCGCCAAGGGATTCGAAGATGTTTCCTACAGGTCAAGAATCGCGTTGCCCGGATTTCCCTATGTGGGCTGGGGCACAGGCTTCATAGATTTCGCCAACGACGGCTGGCCCGGAATCTTCATGGTCAACGGACACGTCTATCCCCAGGTGGACGTGCTCACCGAGGGCGCGCGCTACCGCGAACCGGTGCTGCTATTTGCGAACCAGCGCGACGGCACATTCAAGGACATTACCCAAGCGTCGGGACTGGGCGATTTGCCGCCGGCCTCGCGGCGCGGCGCCGCTTTCGGTGACATTAATAACAGCGGCAACATCGGCATGGTGCTCCTCAACGTAGGCCAGCCCCCGACATTGCTGATGAACCGCACTAAAAACGGCAATCATCGCGTGATGTTCAAAGCAGTAGGCGTAACCAGCAACCGCGAGGCCATCGGCACTCGTATCACCGTGCATTCCGGCAAATTAACCCAATTCGCAGAAGTCCGCGCCGGCGGCAGCTACCTGTCGCAAAACGATACCCGCCTGCACTTCGGCATAGGCGCCGCCACTAAACTTGAAGCAGTAGAAGTGCGTTGGCCCAACGGCAAAGTAGAGAACCTGGGCGAGTTGGCCGCCGACAAGATTTATAAAGTGGTGGAAGGCAAGGGCGTGGTGGAAACCACCAATCTGCCTCCGCCGTAACACGCGGTTTTAAAAGGAAAAACCCAACCACGATTGTCATTCTGACGACCCCCAGTTTCATCGGGGTGAGGAAGAACCCCTACTCTTCCACAAATATTTCTCTATGATGTTTTTTAACATCACGGTCTAAACAAATCCTCCCCGGGATTGTGGACTTTGTAAATTTGCGAGCGAGAGACCTCGAGTTTGCTCCTGGTCTTTGCCGCTGATCTTGCCCCTTCGCAAGACACTGAAGAAGTTGCATAAGAAAAAGTAGATAAGCGAAGACACCCTAACCCCTTGTCATCCTGGAGCGAGCTCTTGCTTCTTGTTTGAGCGAAGGATCTTGCGTTTTCTCTGAATACTGCGTAAGCAACACCACAGAGGGAAAGATTGGTTGAACAGTAGGGGTTCTTCCTCACCCCGATAATGCCGGGGGATCGTCAGAATGAAAACTGATTTTTGAAGTTTCTTCACAGGAAGAAATTTGTCCAACCCGGCATCGGTCCGGGTAACGCTCAGAACTTGGTAACCTCGGTGAAATTAAAACTCCCCACCTTCATCGCCGGAACCACCATATCGAATGATTCCTCGCCGCTGGCGCGCACTGGCTCCGACATCTGCTCAACTCCGTTGAGCAACTCCACCAATCCCTGGTTAAAGCGAAAATTGCGGATGCCGTACTGAATTTTGCCATCCTCAACATAAAACGTTCCATCGCGGGTCATCCCGGTGAGTATCTTTTCGTAAGGCTCGACCTCGCGGATATACCACAAGCGCGTCACCAGCACGCCGCGTTCCATGGAAGCGATCATTTGCTCCAGCGGAACCGCCGGCCCGGGATTCTCAAAAACAATGTTCATCGGGCCTTCGCCGATTTCATTGGGCAGCGGGAAGCCATGTCCCGTGGGGTGGATCGAGGCCGCCAGCGCGGGATGCGCCCGCTTCATTTTTTCCGCGGTGGCGCGCGCATAGACCAGGTTCCTGGCTACTCCACGATCCACGAGATGAATGCGCCGCCGGGGAACTCCTTCGCCATCGAAGGGCGCGCCCGACTGTAGCGGGTGATAAGCGTCGTCGAAAATGCTGATGTTGTCGCCAAAGACCTTGGCGCCCAGGCGGCCGGTAAGGAATGACCGCTGGTCGAGCACGGCCATCCCGCCAAAATCCGCAAACATGAAACCCACCAGGTCGAGCACCGCCGATGGCTCCAGCACCACCGGGTAGCGTCCCGCGGGCAGCTCGCGAGGCCCAGCCGACTCCAGCGCCTTGCGCGCCGCGACCTCGGCCAGGTGATCTGGATCAAGCGCGGAAAAATCGGGCGAGTTGGCCTTCTGCCATCCCGAAGAATCACCCGCCAGCATGGTGATGGAAACCTCCGCAGAAGTCTGGCGGTGCAGAACGTTGAGCCCACGGGAATTCACAATGGCTTCCACCTGGTTCGACGTGGAAACAATCCCCGCGGTGATCAACTCATGCAGTTTGGCCCGCCGCACGATCCTAGCCACCACTTCGGCCCGCGCCCCGGCATCGAGGCCGGCAGTCGAATCGAAAAATCGATTGTGAGCTTCCTGGGCGGGCGTCGCGCTGGCCGGAGCGGCGGCCGCCATGGGCAGAAGGTCTTCATCCGCATGCTGCACCCGCGCCATAGCTTGCGCCGCCTCCACCGCATGGCGCAGGCTGTCATCATCAAGCTTGTTGGTGGTGGAACGCGCGGTTTTGTGGTCGCTCACCGTGCGCACCGAAACCACATAATTCTCTTCGGCAACGTTCTGGTGGATAACGTTGTTGGCGAAGCGGGTCAGCGCCGTCTGCCCGCCGGAGACGATTAGCTCGACCTCCTCCGTGGAAGAAAATTTCCTGACCCTCGCGAAAATGTCGGTGATCTGATCCTGGGTTAACAATTAAGACCTGTCGGCGGCGGAAGCAGCCGCTTAAATCTTACACCGCAGGATTTCGGGTTTCAGACTCGGCAGGCGATTCGTTCCCATAAAGAGAAGTCATCTCGACCGGAGACCG
>JBBSHD010000023.1:0-13488 GCA_038253455.1 Terriglobales bacterium
ATCCTCGGGGCCCCGCGCGCGCACCAGGTCAACCCACGGCTCTTCCACCACCCATCCGATGTTGGTTTCGGGCAGCGCGGCGCGCAGGGCGATGACCGCGGGCATGGCGTGGATGATGTCTCCCATGGACCCCAGGCGGACGATCAGGATGCGTTCCATTTTTTGATCACCCAGCTGCTGGAGTGGTCTTTGGGGTCTCCAACGATTCTGACTTCCCCCCCGCAGGCGATCACCACCGCGCGCTCGGGCACGGTTTCCGCGGTGTAGTCGGTGCCCTTGGCGTGAAAATCAGGACGCGCCTCCCGCACCAGTTCCGACGCGTCGGTTTCGTCGAAAATTACCACCGCATCGACGCAAGCCAGCGCCGCCAGTATCTCGGCGCGCTCCGCAGCCGGCGTACGCGGGCGTCCTTCACCCTTCAGCGCGCGCACCGTGGCGTCAGCATTCACCGCCACCAGCAGGCGGCCGCCCAGCTCTTTCGCCGCCTGCAGGTAGCGAACGTGGCCGACGTGCAGCACATCGAAACAGCCGTTGGCCAGGATGATGCGTTGGCCCTCGCGCCGCCATTGCGCCGCAGTCTCCGGCACGGCGGCGCGTTCGAGGATCTTCACGGAGAGATTGTCCGCGGATTTCACCGCAGGCCGTGTTCCCAATTTGCGAAGGCGCTAATCGGCATTGACCGCATCGACGAGTTCCTGTTGGGTGACGGTGGCGGTGCCGCTCTTCATCACCACGATTCCGCCCGCATAGTTGGCCAGGCGCGCGGCCGATTCGGTGCTCGCTCCGGTGGCCAGCGCCGCCGTGAACGTGGCAATCACCGTATCCCCGGCGCCGGTCACATCGATCGCCTGGTCGGAGCCATGCACTGGGACATCAACCGGCGCGGAGCCGCGCGCGAACGCGGTCAGCCCGTGACGGCCCCGGGTGATCAGCAGCGACTGCAGTTTCATTTTCTGCATCAGCGTCTTGCCCGCCTGCAACAGCAGTTCCGGGTCGTCGCCGATCTTGATGCCCAGCGCGGCTTCCACCTCCATCTGGTTGGGAGTGGCGCCGCTGACCCCGCCATATTCCAGCATGCGATAACGCGAATCCAGCATCACCGGAACACTGTTAACCGCGCCCCGGGCGCGAATGGAGGTGAGAATCGCGGGGGTCACCGTGCCGTAGCCGTAATCGGAAACCAGCAGCGCGTCGGAGGCACGGGCATATTCCCTCACCGCCTCGATGATGAGGCGTTCGGCATGAGCATCCGGCAAGTTCTCGGGTTCGCGATCGATGCGGACCACCTGCTGCCGCTGTGAATGCGAAGTCCCCGCCAGGATGCGGGTCTTCGTGACCGTGTTATACCCGCGAATTTTCAGGATGCCGCTGCTGGCGACGTGCTTCTGGCGAAACGCTTTCAAGACCAGGCGCCCCGGTTCATCGTCGCCCACGACGCCGACCGGGAGCACGTTCACTCCCAGCGACGCCAGGTTGAGGACGGCGTTGGCCGCGCTGCCCGGAATGGTGGTGCGCTCGCGATATTTCAAAATCAAAACCGGCGCCTCGCGGGAGACCCGCATGATTTCTCCATAAACAAACTCATCGGCAACCATGTCGCCCAGCACGGTGACGCTGACCCGTTCAAAGGAATCGATGATGTGCAGCAGCCGCGTTTTAGGATCGACCGCAGTTGTTCTTTTTGCCATGGGCCTCGACGGTTCCTCTCTCCGGCAATTTCACTACTTCACTGCTTCCGCAGGCAAACGTTCTATCGCCAAACCAGGTTCAGCGAAATTGTCTCATGAGCGATGATTATGCGGTCTAACCATGGCTTCGCGTCCGGTCGCGGTTGGCCAGGGTCTGTAACAGCACGTTGAGCGCGTCTTCGGCGCCGGTCAGCTCCATCTTTACCGGAACCACGCATACCGGTTCGAGCGCGGCCAGGTAGCCGCCCAGGTTGATCGCATCTTTCTCGGTGGTGATGAAACCGGCGGCGGCGCTGCGCTGGCGCAGCGCCAGCAAGTCGCGGATGTCGCGCTCGGAATAGGCGTGATGATCGCCGAAGATTGCTTCGGCGGCCGGCTCGACTCCGGCGCGCCGCAATTGCAGCAGGAAGTTTTGCGGCCTGGCAATTCCACAAAAAGCTACCGCGGGATGGGGAGGTGATTGCGGCATGATTCCGCGGCGCACCTTCCATACGGCTTTACCGGCCAGGGGAAACTGCTCATGCGCCGCGCCGCTGGCCAGCACCACCGCGTCGGCGCGGCGCAGCGACGACAGCGGCTCGCGCAGTCGGCCCGCGGGTAGCATAACGTCGCGAGCGTCTTCGGGAGTGACCAGGACGATGTCGAAATCCCGCGCCAGTTGCCGGTGCTGGAAGCCGTCATCCAGCAGGTGGATGCGGCCGGGAAACATCTGCTCGGCGAGCTGCCCGGCGGCAAAGCGGTCTTCGCCCACCACCACAGGGACGTTGAGGCGGCGGGCAATGAGGAGCGGTTCATCGCCGAAATCGCGGGCGGCGCCCCCGGCGTCCACCACCGCAGTGCCGGTTGTGGCGCGGCCGAAGCCGCGGGAGAGCACATCGAATTCCACGCCGCGCCGCTGCAATAGGTCGCCCAAGAGAATGAGAAACGGCGTCTTGCCGGCGCCTCCGGTGGAGAGGTTGCCGATGCTCACCACGCACGAATTGAGCCGCCGGGCCGGCAGGGCGCCGCCGTCGTAGAGGCGGTTACGCAGGCTCACCCCCGCGCCAAAAAGGTTGCTGGCGGGCCGCGCCAGTAATCTCACGGCGGCTGAATTTTCCCAGCCGGATAAGCGCGCAGCGCTATTCTTCAAGAGGCTGGCCCCACGGGCTCGCCCACGCCCTGGGCTACGGGGATCAACCCCGGCCGCAAGTTTGGCGCCCCCATTAATTTCGACAACGCCGTCATCGTGCGAGCGGTCGCTCCCGCCTGTGCATCCAACACCGCGCGCGCGCGCAATCCTAATTGCTCGCGTTCCTGGTCATCAGACAGCAGCTCCAGCATCACCTTGGCCAGGTCGGCAGTGGTCACCACGCGCGCCGCTTTTTCCTGCAAAAACAGCCGGGTGATGTCGCGAAAATTATTGGTGTGGGGCCCGATCAGGATGGGCACGCCGAATTGCGCGGCTTCGAGAATATTATGTCCGCCGCGTGGCGCCAGGCTGCCGCCGACAAAGGCCAGGGTGGCGAGCGCGTAGAGCGAAGATAGTTCGCCGATCGAATCCAGCAGGAAGACTCCCGCGGAAAGGGGCTCGGAAACACGCCATAAGCTGCGCCGCCAGAACTTTATGCTGGCGGACTGCAGCAACGCGGCGACCGATTCGAAGCGCTCGGGATGCCGTGGCGCAAGCACCATCAGCGTGTTGGGAAAGCTGGCCCAGATGGTGCGCAGCGCATCAAGCAGCAAAGCTTCCTCGCCGTCCATGGTGCTGCCGCAAACGATGACTCGCGTTCCCCGGGGAATGGCTTGCCGCAGTTCATCCGCCAGCGGCGTCGCAGCCGCAGGTCCGGCGGCATCGAATTTGAGGTTGCCGGTGACCTGCACGCGTTGCGCGGGAACCCCGACGGAGACCAGGCGCTGGCGGTCGCCTTCGCTCTGCGCCAGGAAGAGATCGACATATGCCAGGGCCGGCCGGAGCAGGCGGCTTAAAAATTTGTACCGCGGAAACGAGCGGTCGGAGAGCCGTGCGTTGACCACGGCGATCCGCGCCCCGCATTGGCGCCCCAGGCGCAGGTGGTTGGGCCAGATTTCGGTTTCCGCGAGAATGATCAGCCAGGGGCTGAGCTGCTCGAAGTAAGGGCGCAAGGCGGAGATAAAATCCAGCGGGAAAAAGAACACGTTGGCGTCGCCATAGCGCTCCCTGGCTAATTTTTGCGCGGTGGTTGTGGTGGTCGAGATTACGATGCGGCGTAGCGGCCAGCACTCCTGCAACTCCGCCACCAGTCCGCTTACCGCGAGCAATTCGCCCACCGAGACCGCATGCACCCAGATACAGCCGGTGGCGCGGGGCCGGTCCAATCCCAGCCGCTGGGGAACGCCGCCCAGCCGCTCGCGAAGTCCTTCGCGGTACTTGCCGTGCCGCAGCATCTTCCAAATCCAGTAAGGAGAGGAAAACACCAGTACCGTAGCCAGACCGGCGCTGTAGAGACGCGCCATCATGCCGCGGGATGAAGCCGGCCTTTTCTTGCGGTGCATCGGTGAGGCGTATTCTAGCGCGCCGATTGTGTGGTGGGTAAAAACTTCGCGCATTCTTTTGCGAAGTTATCCTCCGGGTATTCTTCTTCGCCGCGAACTAGAGTCAAGGGCAGGCTACGCGTAAGGTCTGATCGCCGATTCTTTGAGTGTGTCGCTCGGCTGGTTTTGCGGGTTGGGCCGGGAAACAAAAGGTTCCTCGGCTTCGCTCGGAATGACAACTCCTCAGGAGCCGGCAAAAACGACCCAGGCACATAACCGCCACACTGGCCGCTCACGAACGTTCATCCCACTTGTGAATCGGAGAGCGGGGCCGGATAATCAAACTTACATGTCCTCATATCAACTGCCAATCCGCAAAATCCAACTCGGTGTAGTCGCTGTCATCGCGGCACTCGCCCTGGCCGCATGCCTGCCTACGCGTGCGGATGAAAAACCTCCGCTGCCCAAGGCCTTCGATGCCCGGACGTATCCGGCGCACGAAACCCACGAGAACGAAAAGTTTTCCATCGCGGCCGACCCGTTTGACATGCCTGAGAAAACGTTGATGTTTCACGTCAAGTACAAGGAGCATGACCTGCTGCCGGTGCGCGTCATCTTCACCAACGACAGCGACCAGCCGGTGATGCTGCAGGGGATGAAGATCCAGCTGGTCACGGTCAAATACGCCAAGATTGACCCCGCCACCGCCGAAGATGTCTTTCGCCGCATCGCCCGCAACGGCAAGCCGCCCAGCATGTCGCACGGTCCGATTCCACTGCCGCGGCGCTCCAAGCCGCGGGTGAGCCGCGAGGATGAGGCCGAGGTCGAGCATGCGATGTTCAACGCCATAGTGGTCGATCCGCATTCCACCACCGCCGGATTTTTCTTTTTCGATGTGGCCGACGTCGCCAATCCGCTGGCCGGCGCCACCGTGTATATCAACGGGCTGCGCACCGGTGGCAATGGCCCGGGCAGCGACAAAGAATTGTTTTATTTTGAAATTCCCATGGTCAAGTATCTCGGGTACCAGCCTCCGCTCCACTAAAATCACACCACCCACTCATGGAACCTAAAAATATTCTGCCCTACACCGAAAATGCCAGGCGGGTGATTTTTTTTGCGCGCTATGAGGCCGCCGAGCTGGGCTCCGCAAATATCGCGCCCGAACACATCCTGCTGGGCCTTTTGCGCGAGAACAAGTCACTGCTCGATCGCTTTCTGCGCTCCGACGCGTCTCTCGATTCCATCCGCACCCGGATCGAGGAGGCCAGCGGTGGAACTTCGCCAGCGGTGAGTCTTTCGGCCGGGGATGATTCCAGGCAGACATCAGCCGGCCGCCCCGAACGCCGGAAAAATCCGCGCAAGAAGCCGATGGCCCCGCCGGAACTGCTTTTGGGCGATGAAGTGCAGAGAGTCTTTACCCATGCCGGGGAAGAGGCCACCCGGCTGGGCGCGAAAAATATTGGGACCGAGCACCTGCTGTTGGGCTTGCTGCGCGAGAAATCAGTCGCCGCCGGAATACTGCGGGACAATGGGTTCGAGCTGGCCGGCGCCCGCGAAGAAGTAAGCCAGGCCGCGCAACAAACCCGCATCGCATTCAGCCAGAAGGCGGCGCCCTACCAGCAGAGCTCCACCGGCACCGAGCGCAAGCTGAACATCCCGGTCATCCTGGGCACCCCGCGCCAGGGCGCGATGAGCATTCATGCCGCAAGATTTATTTATGGCCAGGTGACCGAACGCCCGGAGATCAGCAGCGAATTCATCGATATCGGCGCGCTGGGTATTCCGGTCAATGACGCCGGCCAGAGCATCAAGTCAGCGAAATTTTCCGCCAGCATGGAGCGTGCCGACGCGTTGATCATCGTAACGCCCGAGTACAACCACAGTTTTCCCGGGCTCCTCAAGCACGTGCTCGACACCTGTCTCAAGGAATATATCCACAAAGCGGTGGGGATCGCCGGGGTCTCGACCGGCTCGTTCGGCGGCGCCCGCGTCATCGAGCATCTGCTGCCGGTGGTGCGCGAACTAGGGCTGGTTTGTATTTTTACCGATGTCAATTTCGGCAATGTGAACCAGACGTTCGACAGCACCGGCCACCTGCTGGACCAGGCGTTCGTAAAACGCACCGACGATTTTCTTAACGAGTTGATCTGGATGGCGAAGACCTTGCGCTACGGCCGGGAAAATATCGCGAAGTAATCAGTTCCGGGCTCGGCGGAGACTTCCCTCAAACCACCGTGTTGATACTAGCCTCATCATCCCCGCGCCGCCGCGAGCTTCTGGAAATTGCGCGCATTCCCTTTGTAATCGAAACCGCTCCGGTTGACGAAAGCCCTCGAGCGGAAGAATCCGCCGCGCAGTTGACCCAGCGCCTCGCCCGCGACAAGGTGCTGGCGATAGCAGACAAGTTTCCGTCGGATTTCATTCTGGGCGCCGACACCGTGGTGGTAATAAACCACGCTGCTGAGGGCGCTGAAGTATTAGGCAAGCCCAATGGTCCCTCTGATGCGGCCCGCATGCTGCGTGCCCTATCAGGCCGCGGGCACCAGGTAGTCACCGGGGTATGCCTGCTGTCGAGCGTAGCCGGCGCGGCGCCGGCCCGGCGGATGCGCACCGAGGCGGTCTCCACCACGGTGAATATGGCCACAATCAGCGAGATTGAAATCTCCGCCTACGTCGCCACCGGCGAGCCCCTGGATAAGGCAGGCGCATACGCCATCCAAGGCATGGCCTCGCGGTGGATCACCGGTATCGATGGTTGCTACTACAACGTGGTGGGGTTGCCGTTGCCTGTGGTGTACGCGTGGCTGGTGGCGGAAGGGCTGGTGTGAAGGAAGAGGTTGGTACCCTGTCCTTTCTGCTGAAGAGTCTTTGCGCCGGACAAATATCTGCCACGCAGTCCACCCATCGTTTGTCATTCTGACGATCCCCGGCAAAATCAAAACCCATGGCTGGTGGAATTAAGCGGATGACTAGCATCCTCAAAAAACAAGCCGGTCGAGAGACCGGCTGGGAAACAATATTCGGCGCTTAGAGCTCAGTCGCCTACTTCTTTTCCGGATCGACGCCCTGTTCGCCATCTTTGACCGATGACTTGAAATTCCTGATTCCGTCGCCGAGGCCTTTGCCCATTTCCGCCAGCTTGCCTGGGCCAAAGATCAGCAACGCAATCACCAGCAGGATGATCAGTTCCGGCATTCCTAATTTTCCGCCAAACATAATTGCTCCGTTTCCGGGCCGTGGTAGTGGCCTTAGTGGATTCTAGGCCAATTGACCCAGCCAGTCAAAGCTACCGCCTGTTCGCCCAGGGCGACGAAAATCTATGGCGCCGCGGTATCGATCATTGCCGCCAGCAGGGCGGTGCGCCGGGGCAGCTCTGCCAGGAGAATTGATTCGTTCAGCGCGTGGGCGCCTTCGCCGACGCCGCCCAAACCATCCAGCGTGGGGATACCCAGTGCAGCGGTGAAGTTTCCATCCGAGCCTCCGCCTGTGCCCATCTCCTGCAAGTCAAAACCCATGATGCCTGCCAGCCGCCGGGCTTCGCGATACAAACGCAAGACCTTCGCCGACCTTTCCATGGGAGGCCGATTTACGCCGCCTGACACCTCAACCTGGCATCGCCGGTCAAAGGCCCGCAGGCCGCGAAATTTCTTTTCCAGGTACGCGGCGTCGCTCATTTTCTTAATGCGAACATCCACCTCGGTCAAAGCTTCCGCGGCGATCACGTTGGTGCGTGTGCCGCCGCTGATGATTCCCGGGTTGACCGTGACTCCGCGCTTCACATCGGTGAAGCCGGCGATTGCCGTGATCTGGCGGGCCAGCTCCGCGATGGCGCTTGCGCCCTTTTCAAAATCCACGCCCGAATGTGCTGCCTTGCCGGTTACTTTGACAGTGTAATCTCCCACGCCCTTGCGCCAGGTCTTCACCGCTCCATCCAGGCCCTGCGCCGGTTCGCAAACCAGTACCGCCGCGCATTTTTTGGCCACGCTTTCCACAATTGACCGCGACGTCTCACTGCCCACCTCTTCATCGGTGGTCAGCAGGATGGTGACCGGCCGGCGCAATTCGCCGTGCACCGCGTGCAGCGCGGCCAGGGAGAACATCATCATGGTGATGCCCGATTTCATGTCAAACACTCCCGGGCCCCACACCCGGCCGTCGGCCAGCCGGAAGGGCATTCGCGCCAGCGTGCCCCGCTCCCACACCGTGTCGAAGTGTCCCAGCAGTAAGATTGGCGCGGCCTTTGCGCGGCCTGCGCTACGTCGATCCGCGCCAAATCGGCCGGTGCCGCTCCCTGCGGCAAAATTAACCTCCAGGTGATTGCCCGCGCGGGGCTGGCGGTGGAATTTGATCTCGCCGCCCAGCCGCTCAAAGTGTCCGGCGAGATATTCTCCGCATCGGTCGAGCGCTGGCTTGTCCGAGGTCGGGGTTTCCATCTCCACCAGCGCGCGCAAGACTGAGAGCATCTCCGGCTGGCTGCCGGTGGCGAACTCGAGACCGGCAAGTACGGCGCCGGATTCCGGCATCCTCAATCTCGATTGCGGCTTTTTCTGCATAATCACCTTCCTGCGGAGCTGCAATCCTTTATAATCTGCCCTCTGCTGTTTCGCTACCACCTGCCGCAGATTGAACCATGCCCACGACCCCTGCAACATCCGCGAGCGATCTCACTCTCGAAGGCAAGAACACCCTCGACATCGTGGAGATCCAAGCCATCCTGCCGCATCGCTATCCTTTTTTGCTGATCGATCGCGTCATTGAGATCGAGCGCAAGAAGCGCATCGTGGCCATCAAGAATGTTACGGTGAACGAGCCTTTTTTTGCCGGACACTTTCCCGGCAACCCTATCATGCCGGGCGTACTGATCGTGGAAGCGATTGCCCAGGCGGGTGGAGCGCTGGTGCTCACCGAGGTGCCCGACCGCGCCTCCAAGCTGATGGTCTTCAGCGGGATCGAGCGTGCCCGCTTTCGCAAGCCGGTGGTCCCCGGCGACCAGCTTCGCATCGAGGTCAGCGTGCTGGCATGGCGCAGCACCGCCGCGCGCATGGAAGGCAAAGTCTGGGTGGATGGAAAGCTGGCCTGCGAGGCCACGGTCACCTGCCAACTGGTAAAGCTGCCGGGCACTCCCGCAGCGGTTCCCGCTGCCACCCCCGGAGACGCCGCTGAAGTTGCGGAACCAGGCGCGGGGCCAACTCCCGCTCCGTGATGAGACCCGAGATTTATGGCGGTTGATCCCACCAGCGTCATCGAAGCCGGGGCGCGCGTTCCCGCCTCCACGCGGGTTGGGCCTTTCTGTTTTATCTCCGGCGAAGTTGAGCTGGGAGAGAATTGCGAGCTGGTATCTCACGTCGTAATTTCGGGCCCGGCCAAAATCGGTTCGCACAATCGCATCTTTCCCTTCGCATCGCTGGGCCTCGAGCCCCAGGACATGAGTTATGCCGGGGAAAAAACCCGCCTGGAAATTGGCGAGCACAACATCATCCGCGAATGCGTCACCATCCATCGCGGCACGGTCAAGGGCGGAGGGGTGACCCGCCTGGGCAGCAACACGCTCATCATGGCCTACTCCCACATCGCGCACGATTGTCGCGTCGGCGATCACGTGATCCTGGCCAACGGCGCCACTCTCGGAGGACATGCGCAGGTGGAAGAGTTTGCCGTGGTGGGAGCGCTTTCCGCCGTGCACCAGTTCACGCGTGTCGGCAAATACGCGTACATCGGCGGCGGCACCATTATTACCCGCGATGTGCTGCCCTTTTCCCGCACCGTGGCCGCGCGCGAGGCCCGTGCTTATGGAATCAACGCCATCGGATTGCAGCGCCGCGGGTTCAGCGAGGAACGGCTGCACCGCCTGCATCATGCCTTCAAGGTCTTGCAATCGTCGAAGCTCAACACCTCGCAGGCCCTCGTAAGGCTTCGCTCCGAAGGCGACCAGGGAGAAGACGTGGGCCTGCTCATCGACTTCATCGAATCGTCAAAGCGCGGCGTGATCAAGTAACCAGAAAACTAATCGATTACGGACGCGGGGCCTTGCTCAGGACCGTCTGATAAGGATCAAGCAGCAGCTTCTTGGTTCCCAGCGGCACGGGAAATTGAAACGTGGTTTCGTCGCCATCGGCAAACACCCGCCCCAGGTATAGCGGTTCCGCGGCGGTGGCGGCATATACCGGAACCAGCGTGACCAGGTCCTGCGGCGCGTCTTTTTGCCGGATGGTCGCCTGGGCCACCGTATTCCCCCCGCGGGCCGAAATCTTGACGTTCGTGAGATCGAGCGTGGGCACTGCCGTGCCGTTCACCCAGCCTTGGAAAAACCAGTCCAGCGACTTCTTGCCTTCGAAATACAGAGGATGAGGCAGCGCCTCTTCGAACGCGCGTTGCACATCGTCGGTGCCCAGTGCGCGCCCGTCAAATTTTTTGAGCAGCCCACGCAGCACGGCAAAAAAAGCGGCGTCGGGATCTGCTGATCTCTCGGCCTCGGCGCCGCCGGCAGTGGGCGGAAATGCCTTGAACTGGGGATTGCGCAGCATGTGGCGCAGCATATGAAATAACCAGGTGCCCCGCCCATAGGCCACCGCGTCATAGCCGTTATTGAATCGCGAAGATTCCAGCCGCACGCCCAGGGTCACCGGCCCGGCGTCGCGGGTGCGCAGCGGCGACGCCTGCGGATTGAGCCCCGCGGCGCTGGCCGGGGCGTTGATGGCGCTGACGTCGAGCTGGTTGCGATAGTGGTCCATCACCACCCGGAATTTCTCAGGGTCCTGCGATTCCAGCATGAGCAGCGCTGAATAGTTGGCCAGCGCCTCCATCACCCACTGGTCGCGATAACTTTTCCAGTACACCTGGTCGCCCCACCATTGGTGCGCGGTTTCATGGGCGAGCATCAGGTCGCTGTACAACACCTGTTCGTAGTCGAGGCGCGGGCGCTGTGCCCCGGCTGGCGGCCGCGCTGCTGAATAGGCGCGACTGGAAAGAAAGACCAGCCCCGGCCAGCCCTGGCTGCTGCCCCCGGGAATCTGGGTCAACTCCAGGGAGCTGAAGGGAAACGGGCCCAGCTTCTGCGACAGAAAATCAATGGTGGCGGCCGCTCCCCGGGCAATGGCCTGCAGGGTGGCGGGATCTTCGACGGGCTTCTCGGGAGGAAGAACCAGTTGCGGAGGCGGCTCCGGCATGGCGCGAGGACTGCGCAAAAATCTATCGCGTTGCGGCACGGTTTCGAGGCCGCCGGTTCCGTAGGCCTCGACCAGTGTGCCGTGCTGGCTGGTCCACGCGCTGCTGCGCTGGTATTGCCCGAGATTAAATCCGGCGACGGGGAACGGACGTTCCGAGACCCAATGCGAAATTTGCGCGTTCCCCGATTTTTCCACCTGCACTTGCTTGCCAGTGGCCAGGAGAGTCCATTTCAAAGGCGTAAGAAATGTCAGGTCGAAATCGGCCATGGAAAAACCACGGTTGGGATACCACGTTCCCCGGGCGCCGACGTAAACCAGCCCATTGCCGGCGTCAGACATCACCGCGCCCGAATAAACAAAACGCAGGTGGAGCGTGGTTCCGGGAGGGACCGGCTGGGGAAAAATTACCGCCACCAGGTCATTGCCTTCGCGCGCCAGTTGGCTCCCTTCGAGCGCCTCGTTCTGAATGAATTCGAGCGCGGCGCCCGCGTTGGTCACTTCCGACACTTTCAGATTGCGCGATAGCTGGAAGATAAACGTTCGCGTGTCGGGCTGCGGGACATGCATGGTCAGCGTGGCTTCCGCTTCGAGCCCGGTCGGCGGCTTCACCGTGGCCTTGATTTGAAATTTTGATATGTGCACGGAATCCAATTCTCCCGCCGATCGCGAAGAAAAATCGGAGCCGCCCTCGGCGTATGCGGGAGATGGGATGGATCCCGTGCGTGGCGCCGGTCGCGAATCTGGAGCGGTCCCGCCGCGGGAGGAACGCATGGGGAACGCCATCCACATGTCATAAAAAAGCGCGCCGGGCATGTAACTGGCTTGGCCAACGTAGATCTGTTCAGGCAAGTCGGGTTCCAGCTCAACATCGAAGGTGCCCAGGGTGGCGCCCGCCACCCTGAGATGAATGAAGCCGGGATGGTGCGCCTGTGCCGCGGCTGGTGCGTGTCCGGCCTCGTTGGTAAAAGCCGCCAGCAGGCGCAGGGTGTCGCCTTCCGCCAGGTTGTGCGCCGCGGAATTCCACTTGGAGACAAAGCCGCCGGGATATTCGGCCGCCCGCAAGGACGGCTGCAGGTCTGTCACCACCCGGTCGTCGCTGAAGCGAAGATAAGCGTTGGTAAATTTTTCCTCAAGCACCGCCGCCCGGGTAAACAACGCCAGCGACGCGCGTTCCGCGGGATTGGGCGGCAGGATGAGCACCTCGCCCTCTCCCGCGAAAAATGCCCCCGTGATCTTTCCATCAATGGCTTCGGTAAAAGCCAGGGTGCCATCGCCCAGGGTCACGTGAATGTCTTCGCGGTCGAGGTGGGCATCCCGAACCGAAAACACCTTCTGCGGATCGAGCCCTACATTGCGCAGGCGGCGATAGAGCATAAGCCCGGCCCCGGGCGCTTGCGGTTTCACAACCGGCTCTATCGAGAGCACGGTTTCTTGCGCGCAAGCCGGTAAAACTGCCGGCATGATGGCCAAACAACCCACGCAGAGAATCCCGCGCCTGAATAAGTTCAGGCTGAAAAATCGCCTGACTGTGAATTGGGAAAGAGTCGTCATCATGGTTTCGGGCCTGGGCCGGTTTCCCCATCGGGAGAGCGGCCGGAAAACGGGTCAGCGTGAATTATGCCAGTATTTGCGCCTGCTGTGCTCCTGGCCGCGTTAATGTTGTGTTACACCGCTGGCAGGCGTCCCTGATATGTGCTATTTTCAACCCATCCCCTTAACAGAGCTCTGCGATGCGCCTATCTTTTCATGCTGCCCAACCCGAGCCGGAGTGTCGCAAGCCCGTATTCAATCCTCCGCCCGATTCTCCCGGGGTCCAGGTGGCGGCTGCTTATCACGGTGCGCGCATCGGCGGGGATTTTTACGACTTTCTCCTGGTCAAGTCGCGGCTGCTTTTCGTACTGCTGGATATCGCCGGCAAGCGCGATGAGGCGCTGCACATCGCCGCGGGAGTGCAGGAAGTTTTCGCCGCCAGGGGCGCTGAGCTTTTTTCCGAAGATGGCCTCAACGAATCTGATGCCCTGTCGAACCTGATGCTGAATATGAATCGCAGCCTCATGGCCACCGCCGGCGGGGTGCGCTGCGCCCCGGGTTTTATCGGCTGCTACGATATCGACATCGGCACCCTGACCTATTGCAACGCC
>JBBSHD010000024.1:0-13345 GCA_038253455.1 Terriglobales bacterium
CGGGGATCGTCAGAATGACATCCGGTTAAGGGTTGGGAGCAGGGAAAACATTGGGCGATCGCCAAGCAAGAAGACCAGCTTCTTCCTCACCCCGATAACCAGCCACAAAAAAATCGCCGGGCAACCGCCCGGCGATTTCAAATGCAACCCACCGCAGGCTACGGGTTGTAGAAACCGCGGTTCTTGCTGTAGGGCGCGTCTCCCGGGGTGCCCCGGCGGAAGTGTCCTGAGGGGATTGACTTGCCGTCGCGCTCGAAGGCCAGCAGCTCGATGAACCAGGCTTCGTGCTCCACTTCCTCATTGAGGATGCGGGCCGCCATGTCGTAGGTGCGCGGGTCTTTGCCGAAGGTCATGTCGCAGACTTCGCTCCAGCCGCGAATGGCGCAACGCTCGGATTCGAGCAACAGGGTGAGAATGTTTACCGCCGTCGGTGGGTCGGGCAGCTTGGCCGCGGGACAGCCGGCCTGGTCGTGGAAGACTTTCAAGTCGTTGGGCAGCTCGCCGCCCAGCTCGTAAATGCGCGGCACGATCAGCTCCCAGTGGGCGCGGTCTTCGAGGCGGGCATCTTCACAGATTTCCTTGTAGTCTTCGTGCCCCGCCAGGTGCATGCGCAGGATGGTGTAGTAGTAATAGGTGCTGGCGAACTCCGCGCCCGCATTGGCGACCAGAGTTTTGATCAATTTTTCGACGTCCACTCCGCGGGCGCGAATCACTTCCACTCCCACCCGCTGGCTGACGTCTCCCGCTTTTACCACGTTGTTGTCACTCATAAGTTTTCTGCTCTCCTGATAACTTGATAAGGATATCAAAACCCGGCGAGGCGATTCTTATTAGTTTCAGCGCATCAAAGATGTTCCCAGGAGAAATTTTTCGCAGCCATGGGAGCGGTGGGTATGGGCAATAAATTTATGATGATGAAGGTGGGAGAAACGATCAAACGGTGAGCGCTGCCAGCCCAGGGGGTCCAGTTCGCGATTCGCAAATGGTGAAAACGTTTGCGGTCAAACTGCTGATGCCCGATGGGGAGCGCATGCTGCACGTCCCCGGCAACCAGTACATCTGGGAGGCGGCACGGCAAGCCGGCATTATCCTTCCCGCCATGTGTCACCAGGGACGCTGCCTGACGTGTGGGGCCCGAGTGTCAGGTCCACCGGGAGCGGCCGGCGTGGACCAGAGCGCGTCGGACCGCTACCTGCCGCAAGATCGTGAGGCGGGCTTCATTCTGCCGTGCACCGGCAGGCCGCTGGCTGATCTCGCAATCCAGACCCACCAGCAGGACGAAATGCGCGCCAACCGCAAGCGTCTCGGCTTGGCGGCGCCCTATGGTTGAGTGCATCTATCGTTGAGGGTTGAGGGTTGAGGGTTGAGCGGTTGAGGGTTGAGCGCAACATCGAAAAACAGAAAGCGAGCAATTTCCATGTCATCAAATCCTGTTACTCCTGATTCTTCCCGGCAGCCCCTGGCGCGACGGACCTGCGTCCCGTGCAAGGGCGATATTCCCCCGCTGCAGGGCGCCGAGCTGGCGAAATTTTCCGCCGAGTTGCCGGGCTGGAAGGTGATTGAAGATCACCACATCGAGAAGAACTTCGACTTTTCCGATTTCCGCTCGGCGCTGAATTTTGTCCAGCAAGTGGGCGACGTGGCCGAAGAGCAGGGCCATCATCCCGATATACTTCTGCGCTGGGGCAAGGTAAAGATCACGATCTACACCCATAAAATTGAAGGACTGTCGGAAAGTGATTTCATCCTGGGCGCAAAGATCGACGAGATTCCCCGAACTTCCGGTCAGTAAGAACGCGGCATGATCCTGGTCCTCGATAATTACGACTCTTTCACCTACAACCTGGTGCAGTACCTGGGAGAACTGGGGGCGCGGATCGAAGTCCGGCGCAACGACCAGGTCACGGTGCAGGATGTGGCCGCGCTCCACCCCGAACGCATCGTGATTTCGCCCGGCCCGTGCACCCCCGCGGAAGCCGGCATCAGCGTGGAATTGATCCGCTATTTCGCGGGCAAGGTTCCCCTGCTGGGAGTTTGCCTAGGCCACCAGGCCCTGGGAGAGGCCTTCGGAGCGAAGGTTGTGCGGGCCCGGCAACTGATGCACGGCAAGACCAGCCAGGTGGTGCACGACGGCCAAACCATCTTCCGCGGCATTCCGTCGCCGCTCACCGCCAACCGTTACCATTCGCTGATCGTTGAGGAAAAGGGCCTGCCCGCCGAGCTGGAAATAACCGCCACCTCAACCGAGAGCGATGGCTCGCGGGTGATCATGGGCCTTCGCCATCGCAAATTTCCGGTGGAGGGCGTGCAATTCCATCCCGAAAGCGTTCTGACCCCGCAGGGCAAGCAGATCATTGAAAACTTTTTGGGGATTTAGGGCGGCAGTCTGAAGTAGGAAATAAAGTAGGAAATTCCCATTACGGCATTTTATGCATCGATCGTATGTCGGATTTATCGCCTTCGCATCTTCCAATTCGATACTGTTAGACTTGTCGTGAGCGTTCACAATTAAGATAAGGAATTTCAGTTTCGGGTCCGACGGGCTTGGATAATATCACTCCAAGGCAGCGCAGCAAACAGATGGCGTTGGTGCGCGCTAAAGACACAAAGCCGGAAATCGTGGTCCGCAAGCTAGTTTTCCGAAATGGCTTTAGGTATCGATTGCACCGTAATGATCTGCCGGGCAATCCGGATTTGGTTTTTGTTTCCAGTAAGAAAATTTTATTTGTTCATGGATGTTTTTGGCACAGACACCAAGGGTGCAATATGGCTCGAATTCCAAAGAGCAACGTGCGCTTCTGGAAAAGCAAGCTAGAGGGCAATAGCATTCGAGACCGTCAAACAATTAAGATTCTTCGGAAAAACGGGTGGAAAGTACGAGTGGTTTGGGAATGTGAAACAAAGGACGAACGACTGCTCGGTCGGAGGGTACTAAAATTTCTAGCCAATTGAACAGCTTGGAACTCTTTACGGGTGCGGGTGGTATGGCATTAGGTTTGTCGCTGTCTGGCTTCAAACATTCCGCGCTCGTTGAATGGAATCATGACTCCTGTGAAACTCTTCGGATTAATGCCAAACAAAACTTACTGCCGATATCTGAAAAGAAGATTTTCGAATGCGACATCGCTGCTTTCGACTACTCAGGGCTTCCGAAAGAGTTAGATGTTTTGGCGGCCGGTGTACCCTGTCAACCTTTCTCCATTGGTGGAAAACATCTTGGCCATGCAGATTCAAGAAACCTGTTTCCTCAAACGGTAGAGGCAATTACTAGGCTAAAACCTCGCGCCATTCTCATCGAAAACGTTCGAGGATTGACTAGACAATCATTCGCTAAATATTTCGGATATGTCCAACTAATGCTCTCGTATCCAGAAGTATCAAGAAAAAAGTTGGAATCATGGCTTGAGCATCTGGAAAGGCTCGAACGGTACCACACTCTGGGAAAGCCGGATGGCTTACATTATAGGGTTGTCGCGCGAGTATTAAATGCGTCGGACTATGGAGTTCCGCAAAAACGTGAACGGGTATTTCTCGTTGGTTTTAGGAGCGATCTTAATGTTGAGTGGTCATTCCCAAAGCCCACTCATTCCCAAGGGGCGCTCTTAATTTCCCAATTCGATAAATCGGATTACTGGGATGTCCACAGAGTTCCGAAATCGTTGCGAGTCAAGGCCACTTCGGAAACGATCAAAAAGCTCACAAGTTACAAGCAGGGCAACCTTTTTCTCGGTCTAGAGGCTTGGAAGACTGTGCGGGACGCAGTCGTGGGTTTGGGCGAACCGCACGATGGGGGTAACGATAGAATCTCAAACGATCATACATTCATCCCAGGCGCGAAGATTTATGCTGGCCATACCGGAAGCCATATCGACGAACCCGCCAAAACTCTGAAAGCGGGGGATCACGGAGTGCCGGGTGGAGAAAATATGGTCAGGAACGGGGACGGCTCCGTTCGCTACTTCACCATCCGGGAAAGTGCCAGATTGCAAACGTTTCCCGACGATTACACGTTCGCCGGGGCTTGGGGCGAGCGGATGCGTCAGATAGGAAACGCGGTCCCTGTCCAACTAGCGGCAGTACTTGGCAAGGAAATTCGCCAAAGGTTGAAGGACGTTTAACGGGTACAATTCTCGGCAACTATGAAAAAGGGTAAGCCGGAAATTCAACCAATCCCACCAGACTCCCCATACAATCCTTTGGACCTGCGAAATCTCGCAGAGAGTATGGCAAGAATTGTTATTGATCAGATTGTGCACCCGCTATCAGCTCTTAAGAAATTCAGGGGAGCAGGGATTTACATTCTCTATTACACCGGCGACTTAAAGGCATACCGTGTTATCAGAGATAAGAATATAGGTGAGCGATGGGAACAGCCAATTTACATTGGCGAGGCAACTCGGAAGGGTGGGCGAAAGGGCGGCGTACTTGCCTCAAGTCCCGCAGGTGAAGCGCTTTTCTCGCGACTCACTGACCACCGGCAATCCCTGGAAGTAGCCACCAATCTGAAAGTCGACGATTTTTGGTGTCGGTATCTAGTCTTGGAAGATTTTTTTATTCCTCTTTGCGAATCTCTATTGATAGAGCGATATGCTCCAGTTTGGAACATGCTAGTCGATGGTTTTGGAAATAAAGTACTAGGAGCAAATAGGCAAAAGTCACAGCAAATATCAATGTGGGACCTTCTTCATCCGGGTCGAGCCGGAGCCGGATTTGGGATTAATGTGAAATATGCCACTGCCGACGAAGTGGAACGGCGGTTGGAATCCTTTTTATTTGGATCGAAACCAGTGCCGATTATTTCGGTTGCCAAGGCGGTTGCAATCGCTGAAGAGGCGGGACGAGTTGATCCCGGCAATAACCCCAACGCTAAAGGTATAACTGCACCGAAAAAATCCCCGCATAGAAAACGGAAATAATCCAAATTCCTAACAGACTCTATACGCCCTTCGTAATGCCAACCCGGTCCAGCGCACGCGACTTCCCGCACCAAACCATACGCGGGTTGTTGTGCTCGTGAGGGGCGTGTTTGCTTATTCCAGCAAACCTACTTCCGGCACGCTTCCACCGCCGCCAGCAATGCCCGCGCCTTATTGAGCGACTCCTGGTACTCGCTCTCCGGATCAGAATCGGCCACAATCCCCGCGCCCGCTTGTATGTGCGCGGTGCGGCCCTGTGCCACCATGGTACGGATGGCGATGCATGAATCGAGGTTGCCGGCAAAGTCGGCGTATAGGATGGCGCCTCCATAGACCCCGCGCCGCACCGGCTCCAGCTCCTCGATGATCTCCATGGCGCGCACCTTGGGTGCGCCGCTCAGCGTGCCCGCCGGAAAGCATGCGGCAAACGCGTCCACCGCGCTGAACTCAGGACGCAGCGTCGCTTCCAGCGAGGACACCAGGTGCATTACGTGGGAGTAGCGCTCCACGATCTTGAGGTCGCGCACCTTCACCGAGCCGTATTCACTCACCCGGCCCAGGTCATTGCGTCCCAGGTCCACCAGCATCACGTGCTCGGCGCCCTCTTTCTCGTCCCCCCGCAGCTCGGCTTCGAGGCGCAGGTCTTCCTCTTCGCCGGACCCCCGCGGGCGCGTCCCCGCAATGGGGCGATAGTTCAGCTTGCGGCCCCGCACCTTCACCAGCATCTCCGGGGACGAGCCCAGCACGGTGGTGTCGCCCATGCGCAGAAAATACATGTACGGCGAGGGATTAATGGTGCGCAGCGCGCGGTAGATTTCCAGCGGCGGCACTCCCGGTTCCAGGTCAAGCCGCAGCGACAGCACCGCCTGAAAGATGTCGCCCGCGGAAATATATTCCTTGATGCGCCGCACACCGGCCACGAACTGCTTGCGGGTGGTCAGCGCCCGCACCTTCAGCGGCCGGCTATTGCCGCGCGTTTTCGGCTGGCGGGGAAGCGGGCCGGTCAGCTTCTTCTCGATGATCGCGGTGTCGCGTACTGCCCGGTCGTAGGACTTGCGTATCCCGCCGCGCCGCACGTCAGCGGCGGCGATGATGTGGATCTGGTGGCGGACGTGATCGAACGCCAGCAGGCGGTCGAAGAACATCAACTGGCAATCCGGAAGATCGAGGTCGCGGCGCGCCTGCTCCGGCAGCCTTTCCAACTGGCGCACCACGTCGTAGGCAAAATATCCCACCGCGCCGCTGGTGAACGGCGGCAAGCCCGGCACATGCGCCGGGGTGTGCTCCCCCAGCAGACCGCGAACCACTTCGAAAATGTTCCCCTCGGTGCTAGCACGGGTAACGCGTCCGGAAACTCCGCGGCGTTCGATTACGACATTCTGATCGCGCGATTGCACGATCATGTAGGGGCGGAAGCCGAGAAAGGTGTACCTGCCGATTTTTTCGCCGCCCTCGACTGACTCCAGCAGAAAGGAGTACGGCTGGCCCGCCGCCACTCGCAGAAAGGCGGAAAGCGGCGTCAGCAGGTCTGCCGGCACGGTGCGCGAAACCGGCACCAGCGACGCGTTGCGCGCCAGTCTTTTGAATTCGGCAAAGTCAGGGGTCACCATCGGGGTTCCATGATACTGGTATCCAGGCAGATCGCCAGAACATGGCTTGATACTTTCCCCAATCCGGTTGCCGATTGAAAATCGTACACGGATTACCAAAGTATTCTTTTTAAACGGCTTTTTGGCATATACTGCTTAAACTTTACGAAACTAAAACCGCTGGATGGAAACATGCCACCAGCGCCTGAGGAGTCGAGTCTGATGCTGGCGAGATTCTGGGGTGTAAGAGGTTCGACCCCCACCCCTCAGGCTGATAATTTAAGGTACGGCGGCAACACTTCCTGCGTGGAAGTCCGCATCAACGACCAGATTTATATTTTTGATTGCGGCACCGGTTTTCGCAACCTGGGCAAGCAACTGGTCAAGGAATTTGCCGGCCGTCCCATGAGCGCCCACGTTTTTCTTTCCCACTTCCACTGGGACCACATCCAGGGCATCCCTTTCTTTACCCCGCTCTATAACAGCCGCGAAAATTATTTCTTTTTTCATTCTTCCAGCCGCAGCCGCTCGCTGCAGCGCGCCATCGAAGAACAGATGTCCGACCCTTATTTCCCCGTGGACATGAGCGAGATGGCGGCGCACCGCAATTTTTATGACATCGAAGAGGACCGTATTGCGTTCGACGATTGCGTCATCCAGTCCATGTGGCTCAACCACCCCCAGGGATGCCTTGGCTTCCGCATCGAAGCCGGCGACAAGGTCCTCGTCTATGCCACCGATAATGAGCCCGGGCACCCGGTCTTTGACAAGAACGTGCGCGCGCTGGCTGAAGGCGCCGACGTGCTGATTTACGACGCCCAATACCTGCCCGAGGAATATACCGCCGCCAAAAAGGGCTGGGGCCACAGCCACTGGCGCGAGGCCGTGGACATCGTGCTGGAAAGCGGCGCCAAGGAACTTATTCTCTTTCACCATGATCCCGATCACACCGACGCCGTGATTGATAAGCTCGTCGGCGCCGCCCGGGAGTACTATCCGAAGGTGCGTGCCGCCTCCGAAGGAATGGAAATCCTGCTATAGAAAAGGGCGGCCGGTGATCCCCGGTTTCCCTGTCCAAATATCGAATGCTCCCTGGAATCAAAGATGTTCAGAAGCGCCGCCTCGCGGCATCATGCGGCTCGCCCTTTGATCGCTTGCCGGTTTGCCGTGCCCACTGCGGTGCGGTCCTGAAAAG
Source organism: Terriglobales bacterium (assembly GCA_038253455.1). Classification (GTDB taxonomy): domain Bacteria; phylum Acidobacteriota; class Terriglobia; order Terriglobales; family Acidobacteriaceae; genus JBBQWT01. The sequence continues at coordinate 7,701 of JBBSHD010000024.1, forward strand.
TCATGCCGCGGCCTCAGGCCCGCAGACAGATTTTTGTAATTTGCCGAAATCGGAGAAACCATGAGAACCATCTCGCTCGAAGAGGAAAATAATCCGTGGGAAGCGCAAGCTGCCCGGTTTGATCTGGCCGCCAAAAAACTCGATCTCGATGAAGGCCTGTGGAAGGTGCTGCGCTATCCCAACCGCGAGCTGATCCTGCACATCCCGGTCATGATGGATGACGGCCGCATCGAGGTCTTCACCGGCTTTCGGGTACAGCATTCCATCGCCCGCGGCCCTTCCAAGGGCGGCATCCGTTACTCGCCCGAAGTCACCCTCGATGAAATTCGCGCCCTGGCCAGTTGGATGACGTGGAAGTGCGCGGTGGTCAACATCCCTTTCGGCGGCGCCAAGGGCGGAATCATCTGCGACCCCAAGAAAATGTCGATGGGCGAGCTGGAACGCATGACCCGGCGCTACACCGCCGAGATGGTGGAATTCATCGGTCCGGAAAAAGACGTGCCCGCGCCCGACGTCAACACCAACGAACAGGTCATGGCCTGGATGATGGACACCTATTCCATGCACATGCGGCAAACCGTGACCGCGGTGGTGACCGGCAAGCCCCTCAACATCGGCGGCTCGCGCGGACGCCGTGAAGCTACTGGCCGCGGGCTCATGATCGTTTGCGACGAGGCCCTCAAGAAGCTGGGGATGTCGCGCGACGGCACCAGCGTGATCATCCAGGGGTTCGGCAACGTGGGTTCCAACGCCGCCAAGCTGATGTCCGATGCCGGTTACAAGGTCATCGGCATCGCCGAGTTTGACGGCGGCCTTTACAACACCAACGGCATCGATGTGGATGCGCTGCTCGAGCACCGCCAGCGCACCGGCACGGTCACCGGCTTTGCCGGCGCGGAAAATGCGGCATCCGCGGATTTGCTCACCACCTCCTGCGACATCCTGATTCCCGCCGCCATCGAGAACGTGATCACCAGCCGCAACGCCGACAAGATCAAGGCGCGCATTTTATGCGAAGGCGCCAACGGTCCCACCACGTCGGTGGCTGACGATATCCTGGCCGACAAGCAGGTGTTTGTGATTCCCGACATCCTGGCCAATGCGGGCGGCGTCACCGCGTCTTATTTTGAATGGGTGCAGGACCGCCAGGGCTTCTTCTGGAAGGAAGCGGTGGTCAATGAGCAGCTGGAAAGCATCCTGGTGGACGCCTTTGACGACGTGGCCCGCTATGCCGAGACCCATAACGTCAACAATCGCATCGCCGCCTACATGCTCGCGGTGGACCGCGTGGCCTTCACCATAAAACAGCGCGGAATCTATGCCTGAACCCGCTCTCGCCGCGCACCGGCCCGCGCCCGCGGTCGAGGGGGCGTCGCTGCGCCATTGATAACCCTCGCGCCGGGGAGCATAATCAGTGCGCGAGAGCAAATTCTTGAACCTGCCCAATCACATTACCCTGTCCCGCATCTTTGCCATCCCCTTATTGATGTGGGTGCTCTCCAGCAACTATTTTTCCAGCGCGCACGGCCAGAAGGAGCTGATCGCCTCGCTGCTTTTCATCGCCGCCTCCATCACCGATGGGCTCGACGGCTACCTGGCGCGCAAGCGCAGCCAGATCACGACCCTGGGCATGCTGCTCGATCCCCTGGCCGACAAGCTGCTCATCGCCGCCGACTTCGTCACCCTGGTGGAATTCAATCCCCACCTGGTGCGAGCGTGGGTGGCGGTGGTGATCATCGGCCGCGAATTGCTGGTGAGCGGGCTGCGCGCCATTGCCGCGCAGGAAGGCTTCACCATCGAAGCCAGCGACCTGGGAAAATTCAAGATGGTGGTGCAGATTGTGACTGTGGTTGCGGTCATCATCGAACACCGCTACACGGTGATCGATCTGCGGCTGTTCCAGCTTCCGGTCTATTCCATCGCCATCACCGCCATCGGATTCATGGTGGCGCTCTCCATGATCTCGGCGGCCGATTACTTCATCGCCTTCTGGTCAAAGATATCCCAGAGCGTAGTGCGCACCCAGCGCCGCCCCTTCGTGCTAAGCCGCAGAAAAAAAGCCCGCAACGCCCAAGCCACCTAAGACAGAAGAAGATTTCAACAAAGAAACCCGCCGTCTTGGGTTGTTGGTTTTGCGTCCCCGAAAGTCTCAAGCAGTTGCATTAGAAGATCTCAGTAAGCGGACACGCTCCCACCCTTGTCATCCTGGAGCGAGCTTCTGCTTCTTGTTTGAGCGAAGGACCCCGTGCTTTCATTTGCTTTTGACTTGATTTCCGCGGGGAACGCCAAGCCTTGCGCGGGAACGCAAGACCAACAACTCCAACATCGAAGAACGGGGCTCGCGCACAAACTCGGCTGAGCCCCCGATCCTCTACGGTTCCACCATCTCCGCCATGCCGTCTGGCCCGGCGGGCATGTCTGCCCCCGGGGGAATGATCCAGACTTCGGCGCGGCTTCCGCCGCCGGTGTGAGCGCGGGTCACGATGCGCGCCGGATCCACGCCCTTGGATTCCGTCAGGTACAGCTTGGCGTTGCGGGCGCGTGCTCCCGCCAGCGACGGAGCTTCTCCGCGGGCGGTTTCCCCGATGATCAGGGCGTTGGCGTTAGGGTTGCGTTTCAGCAGCAGGGCCACGTCGTCGAGTTGCGCCTTGGCTTTGTTATCCACCCGGGCGCTGCCTCGCTTGAAGGCGAGGATGGCAATGCGGCTGGCAACCGGCCGCGCCGGAGTGGCAACCACGTTGACCCGGGTCACCGTGCTGGCGCTCATATTGCGATCGTCCACGATCCTCGTGGTGATATCCACCGGACCCGGCACTACGCCGCGGGTATCGAGGACTGCGATGTTCAGGTTGGGAGTGAGGCGGCCGGTGCTGGTCATCCACGACCATGTCAGCGGGCGATTATCAGGATTGCTGGCCGTACAGGTGATGGTCGAGCTGTCGCCCACGCGTACTGTTTCCGGGTTGGCGCTGCAGCGCAGTCCCGGGGGCTGCGGCGGAATCACCGGCGGCGGAGGCGGCTCTTTTTCCACGCCTTCACCCACTCGGATTTCTTCGAGCACCCTGGTAATCAAAACCGTCGAGCTGGTGGGGGTGACGTTGAGCACCACCATCTCGCCTAATACCCGGCGCGGCAATTCCTTGATCCTGGTCTTATCAAACGGCCGGGGATCCTTCTGATAGGGATCTGCCATAGGCGCTTTGAATGAAAGGTTTTCCACCTGCTCATACTGCTCGTCCACATAGCTGCGCACCGCGCGGAAGTAATCTCCCACCTGCACGCCCTGGCTGGCGCCGATGTTGAGGTAGGCAACGTGGTTGGTGCTGACGTACATGTCGAAATCCTTTGAGGCCACGATGAAGCCGGTGGTCAGGCCATTGCGCGGGGCAAAACGATCGTTCAGCATAGCCGGCCGGAATGCCGGACGCTGCCGCGTATAAAACGGAACGGCCACGTCTCCGGGAGCGATGTCTTCGCAACTGAGATCAATCTTCGCGATTCCCACCTGTGGGCCCACGTTGGTGCGGATCTTGGTGATGGTGACCAGCGCAATTTCGGCGTACTGCTCGCCCAGCTTCGCCAGCACCTCGCGCTGGTGGGGAAAGGGCTCGTAACGGTCAGGGTCGTAGAGCTTGCGAACGATGGTGAAGCGCGCCCCTTCCTGCAGGCCCGCGCCGCTCAAATAAATAAGGTCAGTGCCGGCGTAACGCGCCTGGTGGGGAAAGTTAAGACCGGCGGCCACGATGGTCGAGGTGTTGAGCGGCACGTTGGTAACATAGCCGCCGCAGTAGAGGTCGGAGTCGGATGGCTGCTCCACCCGCGCTGGAGGCTCACCGCTCGACAGGGGGATGACAACCTTTGAATCCTGTGCGGCAGCCATGGCTGCCAGCATGATAATCAACCCGGCCAATCGTTTCATGTTTCCTCCGGAACCACGCCGCAGCCAGGGTTCCAATTGGGCTGCAAGCCCTTCGTCATGACAATTTGGCCGCGCAAAAGGGCGGAATTTGACGCGCGCACCCCTGCCGGCAGTATTTATGTACCCGGCTGGAACGTAACAAACCCGGCGCGGCCCGGTCAACCAATACCTTGTTTACTGAAGCGATACGTCACGCCCTCGCGCAACTGCCGGGGGGAAAACAGGTTGCATCTGCGCGGCTCCCCCTGTATATTACGCGCCGCTGCCATAGGGACCCTTTTTCCTGCTCGATGTAGTTGGGAATACCTTCCAAAACAAAAAAATAAGGTCGATTCAGCGTTAATTGAATCAAAGAATTTGCTGCCTGTAATTTGTCCGCCAAAACGATGAACGCAAAAATCCCGCCACCGTTTCTGCCCCGGTTTCTGCCTAGTCGCCTGCCCCGGGTGTGCGTGGCCGTGGTGGGCACCTCAGCGGCCGCCATGGTGGATAAGGCGGAAAGCATCGTCCGCGATAACCCCTTTATCGAGTTCAGGTTAGATTATCTCACCGAACCCGACAAAGCCTTCACTAAACTCAAGGGCTTCATCGATTTTCATCCCGAAGCACTGCTGCTGGCGACCTGCCGAAGGTCGTTGAATGGGGGAAAATACCGCGGCTCGGTGGCTTCCGAGGTCGATATTTTAGTCAAGGCCGCGCAGATCGGTTTCCAACTGGTTGACATCGAGCTGGAAAGCGCCCGCAAGATGAAGCCGGAGGATTTCGAGCGCATCCGCCGCCAGGCTGCCCTGATCCTTTCTTCCCACGATTACGAAGGCACCAGCGATCTCGAAGACACATTCAAGAAGATGCGCGCCTTCCCCGCAGATTTTTACAAAGTGGTCAGCACCGCCAATTCGCTGCATGACAACGTCACCATGATGAAGTTCCTCGAGGCCAAGAGCGACCAGAACTCGATGATCGGGCTGTGCATGGGAGAGCAGGGAATCATCAGCCGCATATTGGGCGTGCGGGCGGGCAGCGCATTCACTTTTGGAGCGGCGTTGCCGGGCGAAGAAACCGGCCCCGGCCAGATCACGGGCCGCACCCTGCATAGCACCTATCGCATCGAGCAGGTTGACACCGCCACCCGGGTGTACGGAGTGGCCGGTGACCCGGTGGCGCATTCGCTTTCGCCGCAGATGATGAATGCCGCCTTCCGCCGCGAGAGCGTCAACGCCGTCTACCTGGCGTTGCATGCCACCAGCCTGGCTGACCTGATGGCATGCGTGCGCGACATTCCCATCCATGGCCTCAGCGTGACCCTGCCCTACAAGGAACAGATCGTCCAGCACCTGGACAACACCGAGCCCCTGGCTGCCAAGATCGGCGCGTGCAACACCGTGATCCGCGCCCAGGACGGCAAGTTGTACGGCTTCAATACCGATGTGGCCGGGGTCATTCGCCCGCTGGAAAGCCGGATTACGCTCTCCGGCTCGCGCATTCTGGTGCTCGGCGCGGGAGGCGCGGCGCGCGCCGCCGTCTTCGGCCTCAAGGAGCGCGGAGCGGAAGTTTTCGTGCTCAATCGCACCGCCGCCGCGGGACAAAAGCTGGCGCGCCAGGCCCATGCCAAGTCCGTCACCCGGCAGCAGCTCAAGAAATTAAAGTTCGACGTGATCATCAACGCCACTTCATCAGGCATGGAAGGCGACAGGACCCCCGCGCCCATCGCCGAAGCCGAAATGAA
>JBBSHD010000025.1:0-13144 GCA_038253455.1 Terriglobales bacterium
AAGCTTGAGATATAAGAGTTCGGATAAATAAGACAGAGTTCCAAGCATGAGAGTTCTAAGCTTGAGAAAAGTTGACTGAAGTCAAAATGAAATGGTTTCTCCATTCCGCCCGCGTTACCGCCATCGCCCTTCTGCTGGGGCTGCCGCTGGCGTTTGCCCCGGTGAATGTATCGGCGCAGAACCGCAATCCCAATGCGGGCATGGGCGGCCGCGGGCAGCACAAGGCCGCCGGCGCCTGGCTCCGGAAACAGCAAAGGCTTCCTCCCCAGGACCAGCTCCGTGACCTGGAGAATGACCCAGGATACAAGAAACTTCCGCCCGATCGTCAATTGATCCTGCGCAACCGCCTAAAGCAATTCAACGCGCTTCCACCCGAGCAGAAGGAGCGCATGGTCAATCGCCTGCACGCCTTCGAGAGCCTGAGCCCGGCCCAGAAGCAGACGGTGCGCCAGTTGCATGGGGAGCTGAGGCAGCTACCCGACGATCGCCGCCAGCTCGTGAGAAAGGCCTTCCGCGATCTCAGGAACCTGCCGGAAAACGAGCGGGAGCAGGCCCTGAAGTCCGGCCAGTTCTCAAGTTTTTCTCCGGGTGAGGTCAACCTGCTGCACGGGATGCTGGGTCTCGAACAATTCTTCCAGCCCAACAACCAGGGAAACAACGAAGCGCCGCCAACCCAGACGCCGGCCGCGCCGCCGAAATAATTACCGCGCCGAACCCCAACCAAGGTTGTCATTCTTACGAACCCCGCCAGGAATTTCGTTCCTGTGCAAGGTATGTCAGCGCTAAACCCCAACCAAGGTTGTCATTCTGACGATCCCCGGCTTTATCGGGGTGAGGAAGAACCCCTACGATACAACCAATCTTCCCCTTGCCGGTTTTGACCTTGGAGTGTCTGGCGAGGGAGTGTCTGGCGGAGAGAGATCAGTTCATGCTGGCCAGCGACCGCCGGATCGACATCACCGTCTCGCGAATTTCGGCCGCGTCTGACGCTTCGGGAGCGATCTCCAGGTAGTCGTTAAAATCAGCCAGCGCCCCACGCGTCTGCTGGTTGTGGAACCGCAGCACCGCGCGCTGTTTCACATCTTCCGCCGAGCGCGGGTAGATGGCCAGTATCATCTCCGCGAACGGCAGCGCCTTTTTGAAATTCCTCTGCGAGATATACACCGTCTTCAGATTGTTGAGCATGCGGTTCAGCCACTGGCGGCGCGTCACCGACAGCAGGAACTGGGGCTGCATGGAAATATTCCCGGAGTAGATTTCATCGAGTAGGCGCTGGCAATCGGCGGGCGCCAGGATCGCGCCACCCGCGTAGGCGTCGATGAGGATGCCTTCGCCGTGCACATCGTAGTGTTTCAGCAGGAAGTGGCCCGGCATTCCCACCCCGGAAAGGGGAAAGCCGATGCGCCGCGCCGTCTCCATGTACACCAGCGCCAGGGTGATGGGAATGCCCAGCTTGCGCTCCAGAACCTCGTTCACAAACGAATTGCGAGGATCGTAATAATCATCGCGGTTGGCGCGAAACCCTTCTTCGCGGAAGAGCACGTGGTTGAGCGCGGCGATGGTTTCGGCATGGCCTGCTGCGCGCCGCACCCGCGCCGCCACTCGTTGCGCCAACTCGGCCAGCCGGGCATCACATTCCGCCGCATCGAGCGCGGGATACTCGGTGCGCGCGATGAGGCACGCGCAGCGCAGCAGATCGATCTGATCGTCCGCTACATCGGCCTTGACCGCTTCGGCGAATTGCGACAGCACCGCGGCCATCGCCACCGCATTGTGAAATGCCGGGGAGCTCATTTCAGCAGGTTCCTCGCCAGGAACAGCACGTTTGCCGGGCGTTCCGCCAGCCGCCGCATGAAGTACGGATACCACTCCGTGCCAAACGGGATATACACCCGCATGCGCCAGCCCTGTTTGACCAGCGCCTGCTGCAGGTCGCGCCGCACCCCGTACAGCATCTGGAATTCAAACTGGTCAGGCTTGATTCTTTCCGACTCGGCAAACGCGATGGTCTCGGCAATCATTTTTTCATCGTGGGTGGCGATGCCGTGATATACGCCGCTCTTCAGCAGGATCTTCATCAGCCTGACGTAGTTGTTGTCCACGTCTTTCTTGTCGGGAAACGCGATCTCCGGCGGCTCCTGGTAGGCGCCCTTGCACAACCGGATGCGTATCCCGTCCTGGCATAAGGCGACCACATCATCTTCGCTGCGCCGCAGGTATGACTGGATCACGGTGCCAATCTTGCCGGGATGCAGAGGATGGATCTTGCGGGTGAAATCAATCGTCTTCTGGGTGTAAGGCGAGCCTTCCATATCCACCCGCAGAAAGCTGTTAACGCGTTCGGCGTGCTCCAGCAGCTCCAGGGTGATGGATTGCGCCAGTTTCTCATCCACGTCCAGGCCCATGTGAGTGAGCTTGAGGCTGCAATTCGCATCCAGTTTGCGCGCCGCAATTTCGTCCAGAAGCTGGTGATAGAGCTGGGCGCTGTGCGCCGCTTCGGCGGCATCGGTCACGTTTTCGCCCAGGTTATCGATGCTCACGCTCATGCCCAGCTGGTTGGTGCGGGCGGTCACCTGCAGCACGTCTTCGAGGGTCATGCCGGCGACAAAGCGTCCTGAAAGCCGGCGGCCCATCGCCGACTGCTCCGCCATGGCGCGCAATGACTTGTTTTCTGAGAGGGAGATGAAGAAGGCTCTGAGCATGCCGGGTTTTCCATTGTATCGCCTCGCTCGCGGCTGGTGGTTTGTTCTGCCGCCCCCGGTACCCTAAAATAAACACTGTCATGGCCGAACCCCGCGCACTGCAACATATGAGGGACCGCCGGAGCATCGCTCTGCGCGATGAGATCAGCGCCATCCTCGAAGGCGAGCTGGGAGACCCGCGCATCGGTTTGGCCTCAGTCACCGAGGTGCAGATGGGCGCGGGCGGAAAATCGGCCACCGTCTTCATCAACGTCGAAGGCACCGAAGAAGAAGCCGATGAGACCATCGCGGGGCTGAACGCGGCGGTGGGTTACATCCGCCACCAGTTGATATTGCGCCTGCAGTTGCGCCGCCCGCCCGAGCTGCATTTCCATCACGACCGCGGCCATAGTTATGGCGCCCGCGTTGACCAGCTCCTGGCCCGCGTGGCCAAGCGGCGCAAGAAAGAAACCTAATTCTGCTTCCCCAACCTAAGGAGCCGTTGCCATGCAGATATCCCTCGCCCAGCAGGCGCTCTCGTTCGCCGGCGCCGTTATCGTCCTCATCGCGTATAGCGGGCACCAGTTTCACTGGATGGATTCGCAGCGTCCCCTGTACAACGCCATGAACGCGGTGGGCGGCGCCATGCTGGCGTGGGCCGCGCTGCATCCGTTCCAGGTGGGCTTTATGCTCATGGAAGGCAGCTGGACGATCATCAGCCTCATCGGCCTGGCCAAGGCCATGGGACGGGCCGCGCGGCCGGCATGACGCGCCTGACCGCTGCAAGACCTGTTTAAATTGATACACTGACCTGCCCGGATGAGCGAACGAACCCGTTTATGGCTGGAGGTGCTGACCGTGATGGTCTTCTGCGCCTTCTTTTTTTTCTACGCCCTGGGCAGCTTCGGATTGGTCGGCGCCGACGAGCCCCGCTACGCGCAGGTGGCCCGCGAGATGTTCAACCGCCACGAGCTGATCACGCCCTATCTGAACGGACAACCCTGGCTGGAAAAGCCCGCGCTCTATTACTGGCGCGCCATGATCGCCTACAAGATATTTGGCCCGCAGGATTGGGTGGCGCGCATGCCTTCCGCGACCTACGCCCTGCTGCTGGTGATGATCATCTTCTTCCACATGCGGCGATTTCGTCCCGGCGCCCAGGTGGATGCCGCGTTGATCACCGCATCCTGCGCCGGAATCATCGGCTTCGCCCGCGGCGCATCGACGGACATGCAACTGGCCGCGCCCTTCGGTATCGCCATGCTGGGCTGGTACGCGTGGTATGAAACCCGCAAGAAAATCTGGCTGCTCGACCTGTACATCTTTCTCGCCATCGGCACCCTGGCCAAAGGCCCGGTAGCCGCCGGACTGGGCGGCCTGATCGTGATCGTGTTCTGCCTGCTGCGCCGCGACTTCAAATCGGCGCTGCGCACCCTGTGGATACCCGGCATCCTGGTCTATGCCGCCATCGTGCTGCCCTGGTACATTTCGGTGCAACTGGAAAATCCCACATTCTTCCGCGTGTTCTTCGTAGAGCACAACCTGGAGCGCTTCTCCACCAACCTCTATCGCCACCAGCAGCCCTTCTGGTATTACGTGCCGGTCATGGCGCTGGCGCTGCTGCCCTGGACCGCCTATGCGGTGGTGGCGATCAACGACGCCATTCGGGGAGAGATCAGGTTCTGGCGCGAGTCGCGCAATGGCCGCAACCTTGCCACCGCCGGTGGGGGGCAGGGCGCGAGTGTAAGCGCGAAGAACCAAATGCCGGCGGCCGGCCAGCCGGCGGATGCATCCACCGAATCGCCGGGCCCAAACTCGCCGGCGCAAAAAACGTTTGTTCCAGAACCGTTGGCGCAGGAAGAAGACGCTAAGGCCGGGGCCCTGCTCAGCGACAGCGGCGAGGTCGCGGCCCAGTTTGCCGGGCCCGGCTCCCGTCACCTTCCGCCCGACGGCTTCCCCCAGTTCCTGCTTCTGTGGACGCTGGCGCCACTGGTCTTCTTTTCCATCTCCCGCTCCAAGTTGCCGGGCTACATTCTTCCCGCGGTGCCGCCCTGCACCATCCTGATTGCCGACTATTTCCGGCGGTGGCGGGCCCTGCCGGTAAGCCGCATCGTGCTGCTGGTGCACAGCGCGGTGGTGGCGGCGGTGGCCGCCGCATTGCTGATGCTGCCCTGGTTCCTGCTGCATGCCAGGGTATTGCCGCCAACCAGCACGCTCATCTGGGCGGCGGGCGCGGCCCTGTTGATTTTTGCGGTGGTGGCGGTGACCATCCACCGGTCGGGATTGCGCATGGTGCGCTTCGTCACCGTGGCCCCGCTCATCCTGCTGATGGGCTTCCTGCTGCGCGCCGGAGGTCCCATCATCGATGAGGTCTATTCCAGCCGTCCTATTGCCCGGGACCTGGCCCAGATCGAAACTCGAAAATCGGAGATTGCGGTCTTCAAGGTCAAGCGGGAAGTGGAATACGGGCTGGGTTTTTACCGCGACCAGGAGGTAAAGAGTTACGATCGCAACGAGATCCCCGCCGGCGATCACCTGCTGGTGGCGCGGGAAGGAATGCACGACGAGCTGACCCAGCGCCTGCCCGGCCGCCGCCTCTCACCCCTGGGCACCTTCCCCCCACAACACCTCGAGTACTACTGGGTGTCGCAAGCGGCGCACTGAACGAAGGAGTTTTCGCCGGATTTTGTTTTTCGCTTTCCCGGAAAATCTAAAGAAGTTGCATGAATGGGTGCGGATCATCGACTCTAATATATGAATTGTCATCCTGGAGCGAGCCTTTGTCTCTTGTTTAAGCGAAGGATATTGTGCTATCTTTTAATCTTGCCAATAGCAGAGAATCGAGGGAGCGGGAAATGTCGCCAAGATCAGAACGTTTCTTTAATGTTTACATTTTGGTGAGCGCTTCGCGGCGTGCTCTATATGTCGGCGTCACAAATAATCTGATTAGACGAATGATGGAACATAAAAGCGGCGAGCACGATGGTTTTTCCCATCGGTACAACACTCATCACCTGGTTTACTTCGAGACATTTCGTTACATCGGAAATGCCATTGCCCGCGAGAAAGAAATTAAAGGGTGGCGGCGAGAACGGAAGAATGAGTTAGTCGAGAGTAAGACCCTGGATGGGAAGATCTTAGCGCCAACTGGTAAGTTAAATGTCTGAAATATTATCGGTCAGTTGATATTAAAAGAAAGCGCAAGTTCCTTCGCTCAAACAACAAGCAAGTGCTCGCTCCAGGATGACAAGGGTGAGGGGGTCATCGCTGGCAGATTCACTTCATGCAACTGCTTAAGATTTTCGTGAATCCCGTCAAACGCAACCGCCAACGAACAGCAATCTTAAATATTTTCGGTCAGTAGATATTAAAAGAAAGCGCAAGTTCCTTCGCTCAAACAAGAAGCAAATGCTCGCTCCAGGATGACAAGGGTGAGGGGCATCGCTGGCAAATTTTCTTCATGCAACTGCTTGAGATTTTCGTGAATCCCGTCAAATGCAACCGCAAACGAACAGCAATCTTAAATATTCTCGGTCGCCCCAGAACTATGAAACGCCATTGACCATCTCGGTTCCGCTATCCCTTGTGGTTCCAGGCCTTGCCTGTGGTTGTGCCTGCCCGGCGCACGACATAGACTGAATTCGCACCTTTTGACCTACAGGCGTGAACCCCGGCTTAAGGTCCTGACTGGAACCTGCAATGGGTTACTCCCCCGCTGATGCAGGCTGGCGCCGCTGCAACCAATGGAAATCCTCGACCTGCGACACCTGAATTCGACTGACCTGCGCCCCCTCATGGAGTCCGAGACCCGGCGCTGGGCGCAGCGCATGGCGTGGGATTACACCACCTCGGCGGAGATGGTGCTGCGCTACGTGGACGCCAAAATCCTTCCCGGCTATGCGGCCATGGAAGGCGGGCGGGCATCGGGATACGCGTTTTTCGTCTATGAGGGCAGCAAAGGCGTGATCGGCGACCTGTTTGTGGCGCCCGGGCCGGGAGCGGCGCCCGGGACCTCCGCCAAGCCGAAGAAGCCCGGCGAGAACGGCCTCGAAGAGAAACTGCTCACCCATGTCATCGAAACCCTGCAACAATCCCCGGGAGTGAGCCGCATCGAGGCGCAACTTCTGCTGCATGATGAAGGCAGCATCGTTCGTCCTTTTATGCAGAACGGGTTCCGGCGCTGGACGCGGTTATTCATGATGAAGTCGCTGGCCGAAGCAGCGCCGCGCGTGGTGCGCACCAACGGGACCGTGCCGGCGGCAGCCAGCCTGGTCAATGTCGAGATCAGGAAGTGGACGGAGCAGGATTTTCAACCCAGCGCCGGGGTCATCACCGCGTCCTATCGCGGACATCTCGATGCCGAGATCAACGACCAGTATCGCGGGATCGCCGGGTCGCTGCGCTTCCTTAACAACATTGTGCGCTTCCCTGGGTGCGGCCAGTTCGATCCCGAAAGCTCGCTGGTCGCCATCGACCGCGTCACCCAGACCCAGATCGGCCTGTTGTTATGCTCGCGGGTGCGCAGTGACGTGGGCCACGTGACCCAGGTGTGCGTCATCCCCGAGCACCAGGGCAAGGGCATCGGGCGGGCTTTAATCGCGGGGTGCTGCCGCCATCTGCGCAAAAAGAAAATCAGCGCGTTGTCGCTGACCGTGACCTCGGGCAACTCCTCGGCCGTGGCGTTGTACGACCGCCTCGGGTTTAAGGTGGAGCATAAATTCGACGCGTTTGTCTGGGAGCAGGCGGGCTAGGCGCGATGCGCCTACCGCTTCATCAACCACATGGCCCAGCCCACCACCACAGTCCCCAGCACAAACATGCAGAAGCAATACACCCCATAACGCAGCATGGTCCTGGGAGTATTGCGCTGGGTAATGCCAAACACGATCGACACGAAAAACGCAAAGGTGATGGCCGCGGTCAGGTGCGAGAGGGTAAGGGTTTCGGTCATGGTTTTTTACCCATGGCGATGTCATAGGCATCGACCGCGCTGATGAAATTCAGCAGGCCGGCCACGATGATGAATTTGGTGCCGTAATCAGCGGTTGCCAGTTGGATGGCGCCGTGGCCCCAATCCATGGCGCGGGTGAGGAAGTAAAGCCCGCCGGCGCACAGGTCGCCGATGAAGCCCAGCATGTCCAGGATGTCGCCCGAGTTGAGCAGGTAGATCTTGCCCTGCATCATCAGGCCCATGAAGAACAAGCCGGCAATCGAGCTCAGCAGCAGCAGGCCGCGATAAAACCGGCCCTGCAAAAAGTGTCCGCCGCCGGGAATCAGGCAGCCCAGCAGCAGCGAGCCCACTGCCAGCTTGGTCACGCGCCGGGCGACCTTGACTCCCATGTTGCGGCTGACGGTGTCAGCTTTACCGGGCATGGGTACTCCCGCGGGAAATTGCTGCTGTGCCGAGCAACATCAAGCCAGCACCAGCTCTCTCTGGATTTTGCCTGTGACTTCGGCGGCTTTTTCGCGCACCAGCACGTTTACCTCGCTGCGCACGCCGAAGGTGGGCAGATAGATTCCCGGCTCTACCGAGAAACAGCTGTTGGGAATGATCTCGCGCTCGTCCTGGGTCTCAAGGTTATCCATGTTGGCGCCGTTGGCGTGAATGCTGCTGCCGATCGAGTGCCCGGTGCGGTGGGTGAAGTATTGCCCGTAGCCGGCCTCGCCGATAAACGAGCGCGTAGCCTGGTCAACCTCCCAGCCGGCAATTTTCTTCCGCGCGGCGATCGCATCCTGCACCGTTTTCACCCCGGCATCACGTGCGTCGCGCACGATTTCGAACACCTTTTTCTGCTCGTCGCTGGGCGCGCCGTCAATGACTCCGGTCCAGGTGATGTCGTAATAGGTTGCGCCCGGTGTGTTTTTCTTGCCGAAGATATCGAGCAGGAGAAAATCACCTTTGCGGATGGGCGTGGTGCGGTCGCGGGTGGGCTCGTAATGCGGATCGGCGCTGTTGGCGTTTACGCCCACGATGGGAGGATCTTCGGTGATCACGTTGTCGCGTTTCATGGCTTCGACGATCCACTGCTGGATCTCGAATTCGTGGGTGCCGCCGTTGCGCACCCGGCGTCCCGCTTCGGCAAATGCGCCGGCGGTCACCGCGTCGATGACGTCGCGCGCGGCAAAATGTGAAGCGATCTGTTCGTCAGTCCACGTGGCTTCGAATCGCGCCACCAGGTCGCCGGAGCTGACCACGTTGTTGCCAAAGCTGCGGATGAGTTCTACTGTTCCCGCATCCACCAGCCCGATGTAGGGGATGAGATTGTTGGGCGAATACTGCATCGCCACCGTGGGATAATTTTCCAGCAACTGCTTCAGGTTGCCCCACAACTCCTGCCACGACGAGTACGACAGCCTACTGCCGGGCAGGGAATCCAGGTGGCCGGGCTCGATGCGGTGCACCAGCTTTACCGGGTCGCCGGTGGCGGGAATCACGTAGAACCAGCGGCGCGTGATCATCGTGGTTTCGGAAAGGCCCAGCACCCGGTAGGCGATGGGATCACGGTGATGGTGGTCATAAAACAACCAGGCATCGAATTTGCGCTCTCGCAGCGCCGACTGTATCGCAGCTAGTTCCATAGGTTTCCTATTGTAATCAAAGCGGGTGTAACCACGTTCTCCCTAGGTCTATTACCAGGTCCTTTTAAGCAAGCGGCTTAGCATCGTCAAAAAATGGCTGCCACTGTTCCGGCCTCGGCGGCGGAGTCAGCAGGCTGACCGCAATCAGCGCGATCAACGACGCCAGCAAGGCGGGGAAGATGGCGTCACGCGCCGCCCACGCCGGCGGCAGCAGGCTCTTGCCCAGGTCCCAGAACACGGTCACCACCGTGCCCGCGGCGATGGAGGTCACTGCCCCGGCGGCGGTCGCGCGTTTCCAGAAAAATGCCGCCATGACCACCGGGGTGATGGCCGCCGAATAAATGGTGTAGGCGTACAGCGCTTTCTCGAGGATTGACGTGGTGTACGCGCCCTGGATCAGCGCCCAGATGCCCAGGCCGACCACCAGGAACCGCGATACGAACAGGATGTTCTTATTGCTGGCCTCGGGATTCATGTAGCGCACGTACACGTCGCTGATCAGGTTGGTGGCCGGTGAAAATAAATAGTTGTTGGCCGTAGAGATGACCTTGGCGAAGACCGCGCCCATGAGCAGCGCGCCGATGAAGGCCGGCAGCCCGTTGCGTGCCGTATAAGGAATGATCTCGCGCGGATTCTGTGCGATTTCCGCCACGCCGATGAAGGTTGCGGAGCCGATGACCGCGAGGGTCACGATAAGGGTTTCCAGCACGATGGTCCCGCCGATCCACCCGACCACGGCGTTGCGCGCATCCCGTGCGGTCTTGGCGGAGAAAAATTTCTGGTACATGCTCTGGTTGCCGAGCATGAGCAGAAACGTGGGAAAGAAATATTCCAGCGCCTTGGTCAGCGTGAGGTGGCCCAGCACCTGGAAGTGGTCCGCGGGCAGGCGCGCGTGCAAGCCATCCCAGCCTCCCACGCGGCTTAACAGCATGGGCACAGCCACCAGCGAGGTAAAGGTGATCAACAAACCGATGACCACATCGACATAGGCGACGGAAGACATGCCCGCCAGCGCGGTAAAGATGATGACGAACCCGGCGATGATGTACATGCCGGCATTCTTATCGATGCCGAAGGCCAGGTGCAGAATGTCGCCGCCGCCGCGAAACTGGTATGAAGTAATGGCGGTGAACGCAAACAGGATGGCGATCACGCCCAGCACCCGCGCCGCCGAGTTGTAGCGCGCCTCCAGCAGGTCGGGGATGGTCAGCTTGGCGAACCTGCGTGCCCGGGGCGCGACGAAATAAATGATCAGCAGCCCCGCCCAGCCGCCGGCCGGCTGCCAGAGCGCGGCAAACCCGTTGCGGTACGCATTCTCCGCTCCGGCAAATAGCGATCCCGCGCCTATCCAGGAGGAGAGCAGGGTGGCCACCAGCACGTAGGCCGGCAGCGAGCGTCCCGCCACCACAAAATCTTCTTTGGTCTTGACCGTGTGAATGCGCGCGATGCTGACCCAAAGCAGCACTACGGCGATCACAGCCAGAACGACAACGTAAAGGTTCAGAGTCATGGGCCCATCCTCGAGTCAAAACATTCTAGCCTAATGAGCGCGTGCTATTTGATCTTGTGGGACCGGCGATTAATAGCAAGTACGAATCGTCTCTCCTCCGCTCGCCGACCTACCGCGCCCCGAAAATCGCCGTACCCACCCGCACGCAAGTCGAACCTTCCTCCACCGCCACTTCAAAATCCCCCGACATGCCCATGGATAGAACGTTCCACGAGCTCTGCGCAATCTCTCTCGCCGCAACCTGGTCACGCAATTCACGCAACCGTCGAAAATAAACTCGAGAATTTTCCGGATCAGGAGAATAAGGAGGAATCGTCATGAACCCGCGAAAAACGAGGTTTTCCAAGCGGGGAACCGCACCCAGCAGAGACTCGAGTTCGACCGACTGCGCGAGCACGCCACCCTTGGCCGTCTCGTTGCCGGAGTTGATCTCCACCAGCACCGGCAAGACCTTGCCCGTAGCGCGGCAAGCCTCATTCAATTTTTCAGCGGTGCGCAGCGAATCGAGGGAATCGATCCCATGAAAAATCTGTGCCGCCTTCGCCGCCTTGTTGGATTGCAGATGCCCGATCAGCCGGAATTCGGCGCCTTGGAGAGCATCGAGAGCAGCAGTCCTGGCGGCAAACTCCTGCACGCGGTTCTCGCCAAACAACCGCGCCCCCGCATGCCACGCCTCGATGATGCAGCTTGGCGGCTGGGTCTTGGTTACGCACATTAGCGCAACCTCACCCGGGTCTCGGCCCACCCGCCGCGCAGCGGCATCGATTCTCGCGCGAACCGAGGCGATATGGGCCGCGATGGCCATGGGCGCGTCTCCCAGCGCCGCTACTTCTTCACCGGAGGAGCGTCCCCGATTTCCAGGGGCTTGCGCGCGAAGTAGAACAACGACGCCGCCAGCAGTGCGAAGGCGATCACCGACACCACGTTATGTTGCAGAAAGCTCATGGGAGCGCCGAATTTCAACACATCCTTGGCGATAAGATGCTTGCCTTCGAGGACCTTCAGCACGATGCCCAGTAGGCCGACGATGCCGCCCGCGGCGATCAAGCCACTGGCATAAAGCGAGCCCGGACTGACCTCGCTCTCGGGATTCGACCCGTCCTTGCTGCGTTTACCCGCCTCTTCCACCAGCCAGCGCACCACGCCGCCGCAGAAGATCGCCAGGGTCGTGCCGATCGGCAAATACGCTCCCACCGCGAACGCCAGCGACCGGATGCCCAGCAGCTCCACCGCGATCACCAGGAAAACGCCCAGCAGCACCAGTCCCCACGGAAGTTTATGGGTGAGGATGCCGTTGATCACCACCGACATCAGCTTGGCTTGGGGAGCGGCCGCGGACTTGCTGCCGATTCCCTGGATCCATTGCACCTCGATCTGCTTGGTTTGCGGGTTATAAAGATATTTTCCGTCGGCCACTGTCGCCGAACTCAGCGCGTTCAGCAGCATAAACTGGCTGCCCTTGCCGCTCTTGTCGCCTTCCGGACTGGCAATGGTGAAGGTGTCGCGATCGAATTGCTGCTTTTCCACCACAACTCCGGCGGGCAACGCGGAAATATCAATAGGGATAATCACCGGGTGAAATTCTTCCAGTCCCTTGTTCATCAGGCCCAGGGTGATGCCGATGGCGAACACCGAGCTGACCACGCCGATCATCAAGCCGATCTGCTGCTTGCGCGGGGTCGCGCCCACCAGGAAGCCGGTTTTCAAATCCTGCGAGGTGTTTCCAGCATTGGCGGCGGCGATGCACACAACCGCTCCGATTGATAAAGCGAGCGCGCCATAAGCGGCCGCCGTCCAGTGCAGCACCAGGAAGACCGCGGTGGTGCCCATGAGGGTGGCGATGGCCATCCCCGAGATGGGATTCGACGAGCTGCCGATCAGCCCGGTAATGCGCGAGGAGACGGTCACAAAAAGGAAGCCAAACACAATCACAAACAGCGCCGCCACCAGGTTTTCATACCATGTGGTGTACGCGCCGGGCACAGGCTTAAGCGTCAATAGCAGCCACATCATGACCAGTAAAGCCGCCGCGCCCGCCAGGGCAAACGAGATGGGCAGATCGTCATCGGTGCGCTTCTGCGCCGTGCGCGACGCCGAGCTGCGACCCAGGTCTTTGGCGCCGGCTTTCAGCGCGCCCACGATGGTGGGAACCGTTTTCAGCAAGGTAATCAAACCCGCCGCTGCCACCGCTCCCGCTCCGATGGGCTTGATGTATGTGCCCCAAAGTTCTCCCGGGCTCATATCCAAAATCACCTTGGTGCCGGGATACAGGGGAGCGGGCAGTCCCGAGCCGAAAAATTTAATAGCGGGCATCAAGACCAGCCAGGAGAAGACGCCGCCGGCCACGATGATTCCGGCGATGCGCGGTCCGATG
>JBBSHD010000026.1:0-13141 GCA_038253455.1 Terriglobales bacterium
AGTCTGCACTACGTTGGGCGTGGCCCCGCTGCCGGCAGCCACCGCAATATTAAAATTGGCTCCCGTAGCGGGGGAAATGCTGGTGGGGGTCGCCGAAATGTTGGTCGATGCTGAAGTCACGGTGACCGTGCCGGTGCCAACGAATGTCCCTGACAACTGGAAGGTCACGTTGGTCGCCGGGGCGCCGATCACGACGTCCAGCGGGTTGCTGGGTGAGTTGCCGGGCTGGGTGATGTCCTGCAGGGCGGCGGTGTAGAACTGAATGTTCTGGGTGTAGGAGCGGGTCACGCCGCGGCGGGTTCCGTTCAAGGTAATCGCCACCGGGCCAGAGGGCCGCGACGGCGTTGAAGAGACGGTGATCACCTGGACGGTGTCCGCCGCCTGGGGGGAAGTGAATGACAAGGTTACGTTGGGATCGCTGAACGTGGTCGAGATGGGAATGGAGAGCTTGGTTAAGTCGCCGGTTTCATCCAGCAGCACGTTAAAGGTGTCGGTCGAGCCGATCAGGATGTTCTGGGTTACGAAATCAGCCGACGGCAGCAACTGAAAGTCAAAGGATTCGAAGGGCGCGCTGGCGGTATTGCCGGCGGTGCTGCTCTGAGAAATGGTGGTGCTCAACGTGACCGTGCCGGGGTATGACCCCGGAGGCAGGTTGAATGTGCCCAGCGAAATGATCGCGTGGGTGGATGTCCCCGCGGCCGGCGCAGCGATGGTGGTCGATTTCGGCGAGCCGCAGGTGGGGCAATTGGCGGTCAAAGTAATGGTTCCGGTGGGGCTGCCGGAGCCGGTGTTGGTAACTGTAACGTCAATTGAATCGGTCTCGCCCACTTGGAGGGCGTTCGCGCCGGTGGGCGGGTTAGGACCGGGTACGAACAGGACCGAAGTAATGGTGTAAGCCGGCAGCGCCGCATTCACCGTGGTGGTGGTGGAAATCGTGTTGTCGGCGGGTGTGGGATCGCCGGTCAGCGAAGGATTAATTTCGGCAAACAGCGTCTTGGCTCCCGAGCCGATAGGGGTGAAGGTGACGATGACGGTGACGGTCGCGCCCGCCCCCACTGCAGGTATGTCGGCCGTGCCCAGCACGGTGGTGCCCGAGCTGCGGTCTTCAATTAGCAGGTTCTGGCTGGTGGCCGCCGAGGCCGAGTTGCCGGTGTTGGTTACATCCACGCTGGCGGTGGTGGCAGTTCCCGCCGTCACCGTTGCAGCCACCACGAACTTGGTGAGACCCAGATCAACGGTGGGCGCCGGGCTGACCGTCACCGTGATGGAAATGGTGTTGTCGGCGGGCGTGGTATCGGTGGGGGGGCCGGGATTGATTTCGGCAAACAGCGTTTTCGACCCCGAGCCTGTGGGCGTGAAGGTGGCTGTGACCGTCACCTTGCCCCCTGCGGGAATGGAAGGTATATCGGCCTTGCCCAATATCACGGTGCCCGAGCTGCGATCTTCGATCAACAGGTTCTGGCTGGTGGCCGTGGACGCGGTGTTGCCGGTGTTGCTCACGTCCACCCGGGCGGTGGCGGATTGGCCTGAGGTCAGCGTGCCCACTACCAGGAAGTTTGAGAGTCCCAGGTCAACCACCGGGGAAACCGGGGGCGCGGAAACATCGAGCCCGGCCACGTTGGCGCCGTCGCAGGTTTTTTCCGGGACTTTGCAATCGGGATTTACCGCCGCGGTCAGCTTGACTCCGTTGCCGGGGTTGGTGATGGTCCCACTGACGGTTTCGCTGGCGCCTTTGGCCAGCGGCACGGGAGCTTTTTCGGTATCGACCGCCACCGTCTTGCCATCGGCATCGAGCAGGGTGAAAACCACGTCGGGCGAAACCGTGAGGTCGGCCGAACCCACGTTACTGATGGTGACCTGGTAGGTGGCGGGACCTGCGGCCACGGCGTTGGTTGCGCCGCGCCGGCTGCCGGTGCTGGTTTGCCGCAATCCCGAAGCAATGAGATCGGCGATGGCGGTGTCGGTGACGATCGGTCCGGCGGGCACTCCCTGCACGGTGCCGTTGTCACCCTGAAAATCGTTGATGTACCAGCCCTTGCCGGGGACGCGCACCATGCGCGCGGTGAGCTGCTCGGTCTGGTTGAATACCGTGCGGTTGCACACCGTGCCCGCCGGAGCGGTAGCGCAGCTGTTGTCGGAGGCGAACGTGTATTTCTGGTCCCAGTCGGCGCGCACCGTGGCGTCGTTGCAGCTGACGGTCGATTGCGACACCTTCAAGTTGATCTGCATCGAGCTCAACTGGGGAAAGGTCTTGCGGATGTTTTCCTGCAGGCTGGTGAGCCCGGAAAAATCAGTGGAGAAATATTGCAGGAACTGCGAAGACTGCAGCGCGGAGTATGCCGCAGCCAGTTTGTACAGCGTGTCCGTAGGATTGTCGTAGGCCGGGGCGTTTACGCGCAGCCGGATATCAACGCTGGTGGGCTTGTTATCCGCGTCCAGTACCGTAAGACGCGCCACGTAATCGTTGGGAGACAACGCGCAGGTGGGGAACGTGAACTCTGAGGCCGTGGACGAGTAGCCGGGAAGCGCGGTGCACGGAGCCACACCCGCGGGCAGGGGAACTCCAAAAACCGATGGCTTGTAGCTGGGGTCGCACAGTACCCAGCGATAGCTGCTGACTCCGATTCCCAGCGCGCTGGCGGCGGCGCCGGCATTAAAACTCGCGTCAAAGCCCTGCTCCAGGCTCTTGTCGGCGCCGGGCAGTGAGATGCCCGCGCTCCCGCCCTGCTTGGCGGCCGCGGCGGCAATCAGTCCCAGCTCCGCTCCCGTAGCGGTGGCGATGGCCTCGGTGTGGTTGGACGCGGTCCCGCCCAGGTCCTTATTGGTCGCCGTAAACTTTTCCAGCAGCGCGCCGTTGATGGTGTCGAACGCGGTCTTGAGCGCTGCGCTGAAAGGCGCATCGGGGACCGAAGCGCTGGTCCGCGTCTGCAGGTCTTTGAGCGCGGTGTCGAAGGTGGCGCCAAAACTGGCGCCGGCGGTGGCGGCAGCGGTGTTCACCGCGGTGCCGGCATCCACCAATGAGCTGATGGTTCCGCCGGTTTCGGTTTTTAACCCGCCGCTGAAATCAGTCAGATCGAGAGGCTTGGTGAGTTTCCCGTTGGCGTCGGTGGCGCTCGTGCCGGCTGCATCGGCCACTTGCTGCACTCCCACTCCTAGAGCATTCAGACTGCTGATGGCTGCCTGCCGCTCCTGATCGAAAGTATCGATGTAGCTCTTGCGCAAGGCGACCACATCAGTGGCGCTGCCGGGCGCTGCCAGGATGGTGAAGACGGCGGCTGCCGAAGCTCCGCTGGGTTTGCTCAATGTCAATGTGCGAGGACCAGGCGCGGCGGTGGGGTCAACCACCATGTGCACGGTGGCGCTCGTATCAGTGGGGGCGCCGGTCAGCGATGCGGTTACGCCCGCTCCAGAGATGGCCACCTTGTTCACCGCCAGCATCTTGCTGCCGGCAACGGCGGCATCCAGCGTCATGCCGGGCAGGGCGGAGGCCGGCGAAAGCGAGCTGATGATGGCCGGTTCAGTATCCTGAATCAGTTGCTGGATCTGCTGCGGGGTGGCCGGCTTGGGCGGGGTGGGCGCTAAGCCCGTAGCCACTGAGGTGGTGGTGCCCGGGGTACACGGAACTGTGCCGGGAACTAACGGATCAGCGTTGGCAACGCTGACCGTGCCGGAAATACAGATGAAATCTGTTTGCCCGATGCCGGTAGTGGTGCCAAAGTCGGTGCCGATGACTCCGGCGACCGCGGTGGTGGTCTTGACTTCAAACTTGCCGCCCTGGCGGGTGACGGTGGTGACTTCCGCGCGCAGACGTCCATAAGACAACTGCAGGGAAGTTTGCTGGCTCTTGGCATCGTTCTTGACGATACGCAACTCGGCCTGCGAGCCCAATGACAGGATGGATTGATCGTTCAGGGTAATACGCGCGCGTCCGCCCTTTTCGGTACGCACGAGGTCGTCCCACACCAGGTCCTGGCCGCGCACCGCATCGATGGTGGCAGCCTGCTTGCCGGCGCCGCGGATGATCCTCGCCACCGGCAGCAGCGCCGTGATCTTTCCCGCACTGGGCGGCGCCGCGGCATACAAGGGCCCACCAAAACTTAACAGAAAAAGAAAGGACAGTACGGCTGATTGAATACCGCGGTTTCTCATCACTATCCCTCGTGATTTTTGCGAATAAATGTAGGTGCCACAGAGTTATCTAAAAGATAAGGCCCGAGAATATGGATTTTCTTTGGCGGTATATTGATTCTAACTGAAAATCAGGCTCTTTCGCGCATCCAATTGTCATCACTGAGCCTTCAGAATTTCATCAGGAGCGCAGTCATCCTGAAAATTACATTTCCGTGAAAAAAGGAAAGCCCTGGGGTTATGGGATTTGCCAGAGGGCAGGGGCTCTTCCTCACCCCGATGAAGGGACTGGCCGTCCTGGCGGGAGGGGTCATCAGAATGACATCGCTAAATACATCGCTAACTATTGAGCTACGCAGAATGTAGTGACGGTCATGGCCGCAGAAATGCGCAGTTGGCGCGGGGCGCACGGCTCGAAGATGTCACATATTGTGCTGTCTCAATAAGCGAAGACATCGCGAAAACTTAGAAAGCTGTCAGCCGCCAGGCTCAGCTTTATTGCACCGTCAATCGCACCGTCGTGGTATGGACTATTGAGCCGGAAGTGGCGCTGATGGTGATTTCATAAATCCCGGGTAGCGTGCTGGAAGTCCCCGATTTGGCAGGGGCCATGAAGTTGCTGCCTCCTCCTCCGCAGCCAGTTTGAATCAGGGATATTCCTAGCGCCAGGAAGACCAGCCATGTTTTCAGCCTGGCCCGCCTGCGATTTTTCTTGCCGCTACGCCTCCCTCCGCAGGCCGCGCCCATCCACGCCAGGCCCGGCAGCATAAGGCTAAATAATGCCAACGAACCCGGCAGGTGACCGCGTGCAGCATCCAGCGGCCCCGGTGCGGCATTCATGCCGATTGTCTGCGCGCTGGTTGAAATAGTAAGGGTGGCTGAGGCGCCGGCCGCACCCGGCGTCAATGGATTTGGCGAAAACGCGCAACTGGAAAACTGGGGGAGTCCTGAACAGGTAAGCATGACGGCGCGATTAAAATCTCCAAACTGCGGGGTGAAGGACAATTTTTCTGTCGCCGCAGCTCCGCTGGAGACGATCATATCGCCCGGGCTGGCGGAGATGGTGAAGTCAGTGACCGCAAAGGACAGCGGTTTCGATCGCAGGCCGCTGGCGGGATCGGTCAGGCTCACCAGTGCTGTTCCCGGGATTGCCAGGTCCGATGCCGGTATCGCCGCGCTGAGCTCCGTGCTGCTTACAAATGTAGTAACGCGCGGTTGCCCGTTCCACAAGGCGACCATTCCCGGCGCGAAATCCGTGCCCTTTAAGGCCAGTGACAATGCGGGAGAGCCGGCCTCGTGGGCCGCGAATCCCAGGGCTTTGAGGTTGTAGGCGCCAAAATTAACCTTTAGCACATTGGAGACTCCTCCACCCGGGGCGGGGTTCGATACGGCGATGGTGAAGCTTCCGGAGGGTGTCTTGATAGGAGGCGAGGCCTGCAACAGGCCGGGATTGACGTAGAAAGTGGGAACGACGGCGCCGTTGAACAGCACTACAGAATTGATGACGAAATTGCTGCCCAGTACGGTGAGGAACCCATCGTCGTCGTTACCGTTACCATTACCGTTACCGAAAGAAAACGCAGAGGCGACCGGCACGGGGTTCGTGGTGGTGGAAGCGGCGGGGCTGATCTTGAATACCACGGCATCAGAATTTCCTCCACCTGGGCTGGATTGCACAGCGTTCTGGGTAGGATAGTTGTTGAGTGAATAGAAGGAGATGGTGTCAGTCACCAGGATGTTGTTGGAACCATCGAGCGCCAGGTTGGGATTACTGCCTCCCGCCGAACTGCCGAAAAACGTTGAGAATAGAATGCTGCTGCCGGTGGGATTGAGCTCGGCAACATACGCGGTATTGGGAACGGACTGCAAATGGTTCACCAGGGGAAAGTCCAGCGCATTGCTGCCGCCGGCGATGTAAGCATTAGCCGAGCTATCCACCGCAACGCTGGAGGCAAAACCGAACGACGGCCCGCGATTTTCTTCCGTGGCAGGGCTGCCATAGGTAACGCCAGCGGGCAATGTAAGATCAACACCACTACTGCCGAAGGAGGTCTCCAGGAAATTCACTTGAAAAGTGTGACTTCCGGCGCCCAGCGCGACAGGACTGGAAGTAACAGCGTTGGGGCCGTGAATTCCGCCGTTGTTCAATACCAGAACACCGTCGATATACAGGGAGCTGCCGTCGTCCGAAGAAAGGCTAAATTGGTAGCTCCCGCTTCCCGCAACATTGAGCGTTCCGGCAAAGAGCGCGCTGAATGAGCCCAGCCCAAACGGGTGCCAGTTAAAACTGCCCTGCGAAGCCCCAAACAAAACGTTGTTCGATGTGAAAGTGCCCACGAGACCGCTGTAAGGCGTTCCGTCACAAATGCCCGTGCAAGTGGAGGAGCTATAAATGCTTACAGCCACCACGGCGGTGTTGGCGGTGTTACCGTCGAGGAAAGTGGAATAACTGATCGCGCCCGAGGAGGAATACTTCGAGGCGAACGAGTGATAAGCCCCTCCGGGGTATGTTGTTTGAAGGGACCCGGAGGTGGTTTGAAAATCACGAGAGGAAGTGAGCCCGACGACATACGAGTTCCCGCCGCCATCGGCGGCCACACCGAGCGCCTGGGTAAAACCCCCGCCCCCGACATAGGTGGAATAGGTAAGCGCCGATCCCGAGGGATTGATCTTAGCGAGGAATCCCGAACGCAACCTGCTGCCCACATAAACGGTCAGGGGCGCGAACGGATCAACGAGGATGGATTCCACCGCACGGTTATTCAATCCGATACTGACATCTTGAAAAGTCACTCCGCCATCGGCGGACTTATAGAATCCGCCGACGACGCGCTGGCCGCTGACATAAAGGGTACCGGAGGAGGAGTCGATGGCCAGCGCGGCGCCATCAACGCCCACCAGGTCCACTCCAATGGGGACCCAAGTAAGGCCCCCGGTATTGCTCTTATAGATATCTGCGCCATTAGAATTGGCAAGCGACGCGTAGAGTACGGTGGGATTGCTGATGTTAATTACCAGGTTTTGCACGCTTTGGCCCCTCAAGGTATTGGCCGGAAGATTCCAGGTCGCTCCTCCGTCAGTGCTCTTCGCAACTCCGTTGGAGGACGCGTCGTAAATCGTGCCGGAATTCACGGGATCTATGACCAGGGCATTGACCGTGCTGAAGCCAAGGCCGGTGCTGCTTAGGGTCCAACCGGCTCCTCCATTCGTGCTCTTGTAAACGGGATTGGGGGTGAAGCTTCCACCGGCATAGATGGTGATGGGAAATTTGGGGTCAACGGCCAGCGCCGTGATGTTGAATATACCCAGGCCGCTGTTGATTACGTTCCAGGTGGCGGCGCCGTCAGTGCTTTTGAACACTCCCCCGCCATTGGTTCCGGCGTAAAGGGTAGTGGTGGTTACCGGGTCGATGGCGAGGATTTGCACCGATTTGAAGGTCAGTCCGGTCACCATGCGGGTCCACGTGGCGCCGCCGTTCGTGCTCTTGTAAACTCCGCCGAGGGTACCCGCGGGATTACTTTGCGGGCTTGCGGCGTAAAGCACCCCGGAATTCTTCGGGTCAGCCACCAGGGACGTGATGCGCTGCGAACCCAGCCCGCTATTGGAAATGGCCCAGGTCGATCCGCCGTCCAAGCTCTTTGAAACCCCTCCACCCAGGGGTCCCTGTTGCTGCGCGACCAGGGGGAAGTCGACGGAAATGGTTTGACCGGAGATATATGCGTTGCCCGAGGGATCCACGGCGATCGCATTGCCCTGGTCAAAGCTGGTTCCTCCGAGGTAAGAGGAATAAACCAGCGCGCTTCCGGTGGCATTCATCTTCACCACACAAGCGTCATCGTTACCGGCGGGACCGGTTTGAAATCCTCCGACGATGGGCAAGCCGGCACCGCAATCTCCGGTGACATAGGCGTTGCCGCCGGTATCCACGGCGATGGCAAAAGGTGCAATAAAGATCTTAGCCCCGGTAGGATTATTAAGATACGTGGAATAAACCAGGGCAGTGCCGGTGGGGTTCAGCTTGGTGATGGCGCCCTGCGATCCGCCGGATGCGCTCAGGGTGGTGGAAAATGCGCCGGTGGTGACCGGGTAGTCGGTGGAAGACGTATTGCCGGTGATGTAAGCATTACCCGTCGAATCCAGGGCGATTGAGTGTGCGGGAAACCCGCTGTTGGTCTCATCACCCGAGCCGCCGATGAAAGTAGAAAACAACAACGCGCCGGAGGGACTGTATTTAGCGACGAAAAAATCATCCAGCGAATTGCACAAACCATCGGTTCCACAAGTAGTTTTGATCACTCCCGGGGTAGCGGGAAAGTTGGGCGAGCTGGTGAATCCGGCTACGAACGCATTGCCCGAGCTATCAACGGCAATACCGGTGGATAGCTCGCCATGATCGCCGCCCAAATAGGTTGAGTAGATCAGGACAGGATCGATGACCAACCCGCGGTTGCGGTCGTAGGAGCCGATATTGAAGCTGACTTCATTCTTCGCGTGCATCTGGTAGCTGCCCGCGATCTTGCGCCTTCTGCCGTCCACTACCTGGTAAACGTCGGGGGAATGCAAAGCCATCTCCTGACCAGCGGCCTTCAAAGTAAGCTCCCCGGTGGAATTGACGCTCAAGGTCTCGGCGCCGTCGAACTTCATGGTGATCATGCCAGGATCTGCGTGGGGCGCCACTTCAAAATCGAACTCCAGCTTGTTCTGATTGCCGTAGTAGAGAAGGTCCACCCCCGGGTACACCCCGGCATATCGCACCGAGGAATAGTTAACCACGCCGGTGCGCCACTTGCCCCGGTCATTGCCGATCAGGTAATTGCTGTGCCCCGGCAGCTCGCTCCCCCCGTTGATCGGCGCTTGTGAATTGCCGTTCAGCAGCGTCATCCGCACCAGGGCCGCATGCCCTGCCGATGTCACAGGTTGGGGGTCGGGGTTTAACTGGCCGCTGCCTTTGCGGCGAAGGCCGGAAGGCGCGTGAATGGATATCTGGGCCTCGCCGGCGGCAAGGCCGAGGTCGTAGTGATCGCCGCGAGCAAAAAATCTGATCGGGCCGGCGATCTGGCCCTGGTTGGCTTCAAAGGAGAGCGGCCGCTGGGCAAACGACTGCAAATTGAAACCGGCATTCCTGCCTTGGGCTTTTTGTGACTGGGCGGCTGTGGCCGAAGTGATGGCGATCGCCGCGAAGAAAAGGCTTAAGACGGACACGCAAAAAAGACGAGCAAAAGCGGAAAAATGCTTCATTGGTCCCCTCTGAAATGAGACAGATTATCGATGAACTTTTTGATTTTGGGCCTTCTTATTTGCAAAATAAAATGGTGGAGGCGGTGACAGCCCCGATCAGGCCGCCACCGCGTCCTGGTCGGTTACTCGGACTGGTAGATCACGTCAAAATAAACCGCAGGCTGTCGCGCTCCTGGGGCCACATCTCCGGCCTCCTGCGGAGCGGAATCGCCACCCAGTTTTCTGACTACCTTATGGGCGCCGCCTTTACCGAACAACTTTTGGGTTTTGGCATCAAGTTGTCCGTAGCTGAGGATCGCCTGCACCGTAAGCCATCCCGTCCTGCCTTCTTTCAATTGCACGGCATAGGTGTGTCCCGCGATGCCGCGCGCCTGGTGGCCGAACTGCAATCCGGAAGCCGATGGAGATCCGGCGGCGAGCATGCGGCCGGCGCCGGCATCGGCTACACCCAGATCGGAAGTGAATTGGTAGTTGCCCTCGGCCAGTTGTTCAACGGAGATCCCCAGGTCGGCGGTATCGCAATTCGAGCTCGAGCCCGATGAAAAGCGGAACCCTTCACAGGCGCCTTCCTCGATTTCCATGATCAGGCGTTGCGGCGCGCCGGCGCTTCCGGCAATTGCCGCGGGGCCGCCACTGCGCAGGTTGAGCTGCGGTATCTGGGCGATCTTTGCCAGGGACGATTTTTGCATAATGGTATGTGCCGGATCGATGGCCAGTACCGCGTCCAGCGCTGCGCGGCTTTCCGGCCCGTGCCGGGATTCGGCGTTTTCGTCGGAGCTGCGGCTGCGCGCCGTCATATTGTCGAGCGGCGCCGGCGGCTGGATGTGACTCCATTCGAGGCCGGCGAGCGTGCTGCCGTGGGCGCGCACGTCGAACTTATCCTGGGCGACGGTCTTGCCCGCGACTTGCAGCGCGACCGGCACCTGGGTGGCATCGCCGTCTCCGGCGTTGGTAAGGCGAAAACGAATCTGCAAGGTATCGCCGGGCTGCGGTATGGAGGGCGTGAAGCTGATATCAGCCGCCACAATCTGCAGGTCGGGCAACTGGCCGGAGTCAGCCGCGGGACGCACGCCCATGGCCTGCAGGTTGAGCGAGGCTTTCGACCATGATCCACGGACGAGACTTCCGCCGCCGCCATTGGCCGCGGTGCAGGTTGCGGCCAGGTTCACCGGGATGGCAAAGAACTTGTTGTTGGTGGCCAACGCGTTGGAGAACGAAAGCTGGAAGATCAGCGTCGCCATTCCGGTGGCGCTGGTATTGGTGTTGGTGAAGGTGAATGTCTCCGAGCCGCTGCCGTAGGTGCTGCCGGTGAAGGTGGCGCTGCCCGTCGGGCGGTCGACTGTGACTCCGCTGGGAAGGGTCCATGAGAAGTTCACCATGGGTACGTTAAATCCGTTGGCCAGCACGTAGCTCAGAGTGACGCTCGAAGTGCCTCCATTGGGCGGAATGGCAATGCAGGCGGAGGGAACATTGATGAAGATGTCGCCGATGCGGAATTGCAGAAAAGTCTGCTGCGTTCCAACGGGCGGTGTGATGGGCGTGCTGCGCACTGCGGAGACCTGGACCGAGGTCGCGCTGACGATTTCCGTGGCGGAGGTCGGATTGATGCTGCCATCGGGATTTTCCGCCGCCGCAAAGGTCACGGTTGCCATCGTGTTGTAGGCCAGCGCCTTGATCTGCTGGGGCGTGCTGACGATCGCTGGATCGTCGGTGATGTGCAGGTCCACGGTTCCGGGGCAAGCGGCGCCTGAGGCGCAACCCGAGCGGCTTGCGGTCAGGGTCTCCTGTTCCGGCAGGGTGCCGTTCAACTGGCGCGTCGTGGTGCGGTTATCGGGATTGGGGGTGACGGTGACCGTATCAGCCGGAACTCCGCTGCCCACATCGACAAAGACCGTGGTCTGGCGCTGCGCGGTTACGACGCCAGCATCCACGAACTGGCCGATCACCTGCGCCAGGTATTCGCCGCTGGCAGCGTTTGCCGCCGCGGTGATGTTGTCGGTGGTCGAGGAACTGGAACTGGATAGTGACGTGGAACTCAACACCTCCGACAGCCGGTTGCTTACGATCCCGTTGATTAATTGGATCGGGCCGGCCACCGATCCGGTGGTTGCGGTCGCTCTGACCGTGGCCGCCACACTCGCGCCCGGCGCCACAAAAATTGGATTGGCGTTGCTGCCCCCGGGGTTATCGGTGGAAAGATTCCAGTCCGAGGTCGCCAGGGTGAAGCTCAAATTATTATTAGTGGGGTCGAGGTCGCCGGCGGCGTCGGTTTGCACGAAGGCGACCAGACTGCTGGTTCCCCCGGCTACCGGGTCGGGAGTGACCAGGTGAACGGTCACAGTGACGCTGCCGCCATGCGGGATGGCAGGCAGCGCCGTGGACGCGCCACCCGCACCACTTGCGAACGCCACTGTTACCAGCGTGCCCGCGGTCGAATCCCCGGTGCCCTTGTTGCTGACCGTCACCGAGTAATTCATGGGCTCGCCCGACAGCAGCGGGAAGCTGCTGTTGATGCTTCGCGCAGGAGTGGGGGTGCTCAGAATAGCCAGATCCGGCGCTCCCTTCGGCAGGACGTAGAAGGGAATCGACACCTGCTGGGTGGGACTGGTGTTCGGTATGACCGCAGTCAGCACGATCGCAACGACGGTACCCGTGGCCGCGCCGCTGCCCGCCTGTACTGTAAGAGTAATGACATCGTTGGCGTTGGCCGTGTTGCTGCTCAAGGTAAGCGTGAATCCGCTGACTGGCGCCACACTCACTGCGGCCGTCCCCAGGAAGTTTCCGGTCAACTTGAAGTCGGCCTTCACCGTATTGGCGCTTCCCGCAATGATGGTTACCGGATTGGAGGGCGAGTTGGCGGGGTAGGTCACGTCTTGCCATGCCGCCGTGTAGAAGTTCACGTTCTGGGTCAACGACCGAATCTCGCCGCGCCGGTTGCCGGTGACCACAAAACTGCCGGCCCCCAGGGCGTGGGACGACAATACATTTGCTGAAATGGTCTGCTGGCTGTCCGGCGTCTGCGGCGTAGTGAATGAAAAACTGGTGGCGGTAGGCTGGGTTGTGTCCGATACGCTGATCGGTATGGCAATCTTCGTTAAGTCCCCGGTCTCGTCGAGGATGTCACCAAAGGTGTTGATCGCGCCCACCAGCACATTCTGAGTGGCCGGCGCTCCCGGCGCCGCCAGGATATTGAAGTCAAACACCTCGAACGGCACGCTCAACGAATCATCCGCGGTGCTGCTCTGGCTGATGGATGTGCTGAGGGTTACCGTGGCGGTGTAGGCGCCTGGCGGCAAATTTATGGTCCCCGTCGGAATCGTGGCCACACTGGAAGTTCCCGCAGCCGGAGCGGGGATGGTGGTGGAGCGCGACGCCGTGCAGACAGGGCTGCACACCGCCGTTACCGTGATCGTGCCAGTCGGGCTGGTAGTGCCGTTGTTAGTCACAGTCACGTCAAGGTTCTGGTTAGTATTGGTGCTGCTAAATTGGAGGGCATTCGCCCCGGTCGCGGGGTTTGGATAGCCCGAAAACACTGCCGAGGTGATCGAGTAGTTGGGCTGGGTCGAACCCGCGGTTACCGGCTTAACGTAGAGGACGTTGGTGATGGTGTCCGGCTTCCGAGTGTTGGGGATCGTGGCCTGAAGGTTCACGGTCTGCACTACGTTGGGCGTGGCCCCGCTGCCGGCAGCCACCGCAATATTAAAATTGGCTCCCGTAGCGGGGGAAATGCTGGTGGGGGTCGCCGAAATGTTGGTCGATGCTGAAGTCACGGTGA
>JBBSHD010000027.1:0-12878 GCA_038253455.1 Terriglobales bacterium
ATTTGAGTGTGCGGCTTGGCAGGTGGCGCGAGTTGCGTCAAGGAAACAAAAGGTTCCTCGGCTGCGCTCGGAATGACAATTCACATAGAACGCGTACTTCTGTCCCGATGGACATGTAAATAAAACCAAGGGTTCCTCGGCTGCTCGGAATGACAATTCCTTAAAGGGGTTGCTCCCTTCCAGACCCTTCATCCGACTGCTTGAGATCTTTCACAAAACAGCAACGAACCGCAAAACGTCCAGCCAGAAACCCCAAAGCAAAAGCGCATCCCGTGGGGATGCGCTTTGCGGTTCGACTCAAGCCCCGGCGTCTTACTTCTTGCCTTCGGCCTTTTCTTCGCGGTGCTCTTCGTTTTCCTGTTCGTTTTCGGCTGCGCCGCGGGCTTCTTCTACTCGCTTGGTGCGTTTTTCTGCGAGTTTCTCGCGCTTCTCTTCGAGAATCTTCTCGCTTCCCAGCAGTTGGATGAAGGCGGTTTCACCGCCGTCGCCCTGGCGGAAGCCGGTGCGGATGATGCGCAGGTAGCCGCCCTGGCGGTCGCCGAAACGTGGGGCCACGGTGCCGAACAGGCGGTCCACGGCTTCGCGGGTCATTAAATAGGAGGCGGCGAGACGGCGGGCCTGTACGTCACCGCGCTTGCCCAGGGTGATCATTTTTTCCACGTGGGGACGCATGGCCTTGGCTTTTACCACGGTGGTTTCGATGCGCTCTTTTAAAATAAGCGAGGTCACCAGGTTGCGAAGCAATGCCCGGCGGTGGGAGGTGTTTCTGCCTAACTTCCATCCAGCTACACGATGACGCATGATTTTTTATCCCGCGCGTTATACCGCGCTATATTTGGACTGGCTGGCAACTTCCCAGCTCTACGATTCAGCTGCCGGTACGGTTTCGATGCTTGCCGGCGTCAGCTTCTGCAATTGAAATTCCTGATTGCAGAAGCTGTCACCTGCATCCCATCACAACCTTGTTGCGAAACAAAGTCGCGAAACCTTGTTGCGAAACAATGTTGCAAAATAACTATTCAAAACAGTTCAATAACAATGTTGCGGCGGCGACTTTGAGAACTAAATATCTTCCTCATCATCATCTTCTTCATCGAGGCCGGCGATGACCGGGCTCTGCTGCTGGCTGCCGGGAATGGCGTTGCCCTGCTCATCCACCCGCATGCCCAGGCCGAGACCCATGTTGGTGAGGATCTCCTTAATTTCGTTCAAAGACTTGCGCCCGAAGTTCTTGGTCTTCAGCATTTCGGGTTCGGTCTTGCGCACCAGCTCGCCGATGGTCTGGATGTTGGCGTTCTTCAGGCAGTTGTAGCTGCGCACCGAGAGTTCCAGCTCTTCCACGCTGCGGTTGAGGTTCTCGTTGCGGATGGCGGGCTTGCCGTCATCGGTTGAGCCCATGGCATCCATCTCTTCTTCAAAGTTGATGAAGATGGTCATGTGATCTTTGACCAGCTTGGCGGCGAGGCCGATGGCATCGGCGGGCAGCACCGAGCCGTTGCACCAGACTTCGATGGTCAGCTTGTCGTAATCGGTAATCTGGCCGAGACGCGCGGCTTCCACGGTGTAGTTGCACTTACGCACCGGGGAGTGCACGGAATCGATGGGAATGAACCCGATGCCGAGGTCTTCTTCAAAGTTCTTATCGGCGGAAACGTAGCCGCGGCCGCGTTTCAGCCTCATTTCCATGTCGAGCTTGCCGCCTTCGCTGACGGTGGCAATGTACACGTCGTTGTCGAGGATTTCGACGTCGCCGTCGGCCTCGATCATGGCCGAGGTCACGATGCCGGGCTTATCGATGCGCAGGTAAATGGCTTTCGGGCCTTCACCGTTCAGCTTGAAGGGCACCTGCTTAATGTTGAGGATGATGTCGGTGGCGTCTTCGACCACTCCCGGAATGGACTGGAATTCGTGCAGCACTCCCTCGATCTTGACCGCGGTGACCGCGGCGCCTTCGATGGACGAGAGCAGCACCCGGCGCAAAGCGTTGCCGATAGTGGTGCCGAAGCCGCGTTCAAAGGGTTGGGCGTAAAACTTGCCGTATTTATCGGTGAGGGTGTCGGTGTCGGCTGCGAGCCGTTTGGGTTTCTGAAAACCTTTCCAAAGCATTGTTGCTCCTCAATCCGCCTGCCGCGCCGGCTGGCGCCGTCGCGAAGGCATTCGGGCCTTGATGACCCTGATGTGAAAATTGGGTTTGGTTTAAATGCGGGCTGGGCAAACATTGTCCCCAGCCCGCTCGATTTTTTCCTGCCGGGCAAGCCCGGTGTGATCGCAGGCGTGGAGCTGCCTGGCATTTAAAGGTGTGTCTCCGCAGCGGTTACTTGCTGTAGAGCTCGACGATCAACTGTTCGTTGATGGGAAGATTGATGTCTTCGCGCTTGGGCAGTGAGCTTACCGTGCCCGTAAAGTTTTCCCGGTCATTCTGCAGCCAGTTGACCGCCGGCTGGTTGCTGTTGAACTGGCGCGCGGCCTCCATGATGGGCAGGCTGCGGCTTTTCTCGCGGATGGAAATGGTGTCACCCACGTTGACCTGGTAGCCGGGGATATCCACCTTGCGGCCGTTGACTTCGATGTGACCGTGGCGGAGCAACTGCCGGGCCTGGCGGCGGGACGTACCAAAACCCAGGCGATAAGCGACGTTATCCAGACGGCGCTCGAGCTGCTGCAACAGGATTTCACCGGTGACGCCGGGATGCGCGGCGGCCTTCTCGAAGTAGTTGCGAAACTGCTTTTCGAGGGTGAAGTACATCCGCTTGGTCTTCTGTTTTTCGCGGAGCTGCAATCCGTAGCCCACGATCTTGGGCTTGCGGGCCTTGCCGTGCTGGCCGGGCGGGAAGTTGCGCTTTTCAACCGGACACTTTTCGCTGAAGCATTTTGCTCCCTTAAGAAAGAGCTTCATGCCTTCGCGGCGACAGAGCCGGCACACAGGATCTTTATATCGTGCCAATGGTTTTCTCCTTAGTTCGGATCACAATCGGTTTACAGGATGGCATCCCTTCGTTCCCGATCGAGAAATCCAGCTTCTTATTAGACGCATCGCCCGGTGCTTTGGACTCCGCGGCCCATCTCTTGCGACCGCGGTGAAATTACCGCGGGGTTGGAGCTTTAGACGCGGCGGCGCTTGGCCGGACGACACCCGTTATGAGGAATGGGGGTCACGTCGCGAATATTTTTGACCTCAAGGCCGGAGCTGGCGAGCGCGCGGATGGCGGATTCGCGGCCCGAGCCGGGACCGCTTACCCTGACATCGACGGTGCGCATGCCGTGATCGCGCGCCATGCTGGCGGCGTTGGCTGCGGCCTGTTGCGCGGCAAACGGAGTGCCCTTGCGGGAGCCCCGGAAGCCCAGCGAGCCTGAACTCTTCCACGAAACCACCGAGCCGCTCATGTCGGTGATGGTGACGATGGTGTTGTTGAAGGTGGCCTGCACATAGACCAGGCCGTGAGGAACGTGCTTGCGTTCCTTCTTCTTGAACTTCTTCTGTTTGCCCTTTTTCTCCGGCGTTCCCGCCGCTGGTTTGGCCATGATTATGTCTTGCTCGCTGACTTCTTTTTATTGGTGACAGTGCCCTTGCGCGGGCCTTTGCGGGTGCGCGCGTTGGTGTGGGTGCGCTGACCGCGCACCGGCAGGCCGCGGCGATGACGGTACCCGCGGTATGAGCCGATCTCGATAAGGCGCTTGATGTTCACCGAGACGTCGCGGCGCAGGTCGCCTTCGACCCCGCCTTCGTTCTCGATGACCTGGCGGATGCGGTTGACCTCTTCTTCGTTGAGGTCCTGCACCTTCTTCTCGCCGTCCACGTTGGCAGCGTCGAGAATTCGCAGGGCGCGGGGACGCCCGATGCCGAAGATGTAAGTCAAAGAAATATTGATGTGCTTGTTGCGGGGCAGATCGATGCCGGCTATACGTGCCATATTCTTCCTTTATCCCTGGCGCTGCTTATGTTTGGGGTTTTCGCAGATTACCCTGACCACCCCATGGCGGTTGATAACCTTGCACTTATCGCAAATCTTCTTTACCGATGCTCTGACTTTCATAGCGTATTCACTTTCACTGTTGCCGGTTTCATTTGTAGCGATAGACGATGCGTCCGCGGGTTAAATCGTAAGGAGAGAGTTCAACCGCCACCCGGTCGCCTGCCAGGATGCGGATAAAGTTCTTACGCATCCTGCCGGAAACATGCGCCGTGACCTGGTGCTTGTTTTCCAGCTCCACTTTAAACATTGCATTGGGCAACAGGTCGATGACCGTTGCCATCACTTCAATCGCGTCTTCTTTACTCACTCAGTATGGCTCACTTATTTTTCACTCGCTTTTCCTGGTGCAAACTTCTTTGCCGCTTTACCCGCTTGCCTGAAACTATTCGGTCAGCACCAGCGGACCGTCTTTGGTGACCGCGACGCAATGCTCGAAGTGCGCGCTGTAACTGCCGTCGGTGGTCACCGCCGTCCAGCGATCATCCAGCACCCGGCTGCCGGGCTTGCCGGCGTTGACCATGGGCTCGATGGCCAGCACCATTCCTTCGCGCAAACTGGCGCCATGCCCGCGGCTGCCGAAATTCGGCACCTGCGGATCTTCATGCAGCCTGGTGCCGATCCCGTGTCCTACAAAATCGCGCACGATGCTGAAGCCGTTGCCTTCCACCCACTCCTGCACCGCGGCCCCGACGTCGCCGACGGTATTGCCGATGCGCACGGTTTCAATGGCGCGCCGCAGTGAAGCTTCGGTCACCTGCATCAATTTCTGGTGTTCCGGCTTGACCTGGTCGCCCACCGCCACGGTGATGGCCGCATCCCCGTAGTAGCCGTTCAATACCACTCCGCAATCCACCGAGACGATGTCCCCTTCCTTGAGCTTGCGCTTTTCCGAAGGGATGCCGTGCACGATCTCATCGTTGATCGAAGTGCAAAGAACACAGGGATAATCGTGATATCCCTTAAACGCCGGCACCGCGCCCAGTTCTTCAATCTTTTCAGCGGCCGCACGCTCCAGGTCCATGGTGCTGACTCCCGGAGCGATCCTGGATTTAACCAGGTTTAGAACTTCGCGAACGATGCGCCCGCTCTCGCGCATCTTCTCCAGTTCCTTCGCGGACTTGCAGACGATTGCCATTATTCACATTCGGGACGCTCGACCCGCGAAAAAACATCGGCGGTAACGTGCTCGACGGGGCGCTCGCCATCGGATTGCTGCAGGCATCCTTCGCGCCGGTAAAAATCAACCAGCGGCCGGGTATCGCGCTCATAACTCTTCAAGCGCTCGGCCACCACTTCCTCAGAATCATCCTTACGAATGATGAGCTTCGAACCATCGATGTCGCAGATACCCGGCGACTGCGGAGGCCTGAAGTGGAGGTTGTAGGTTCTGCCACAGGTGGGACAAGTACCACGCCCGGTAAGCCGTTGCAGCAGTTGATTATAACTCACTTGAATGTTGATAACAATGGGTTTCAGCGTCTGTCCGCTGAACTTGCGCTGGGCCAGCAGGCCGCGCAGCCACTCCGCCTGGGGCAGAGTGCGGGGGAAGCCATCGAGGATGAATCCACGATCGCAGTCAGGATTCGCCAGCCGGTCCGCCACCATCGCACAAACTAAATCGTCGGGGACGAGGGCGCCGCTATCCATGATCTGGCGGGCTTTTTTTCCCAGCTCGGAGCCGATGCTGACGTTGTGGCGAAGAATGTCGCCGGTAGATATCTGGGGGATGCCGTAGTGATCGGCCAGGCGTTTGGCTTGGGTTCCCTTGCCGGCCCCGGGGGCGCCCAGCAGAATGATCGCGCCTACGACTTTGGTACGAGGATCACCGTGCGGAACTTCTGAGGCGCCTAATGGAGTCAAATCGTAGGCTTCCAGGTCGCGGCCGGCTGAGGAAGTTCCGGCCAGCGGCGAGGGATGCAAATCCTCTACCATGCACGTCTTCCGCGGATGCGACCGCTACGCGGGGTAAAGCCTTCATAATGACGCATGATGAGCTGCGATTCGATCTGGTTCACCGTGTCCATGGCGACGCCTACCACGATCAGCAGCGATGTGCCGCCGAAATAGAAGGTGACGCCGAGACCGTTGGTGACCCAGGCAGGCAGGCCTTCAAAAAATGTGCCAACCCTGCCCGGCAGATGGTTGAGCTTGATGCCGGCGATCATCCATTCAGGAATCAGAGAGATGATGATCAGGTACAGCGCCCCGGCCAGGGTGATGCGGGTGAGGATGTCGTTGATGGTGTCGGCGGTGCGCTTGCCGGGACGGATGCCGGGGATAAACCCGCCGTACTTGCGCATGTTGTCGGCGACTTCGGTTGGGTTGAACACGATGGAGACGTAGAAGTACGCGAAGAAAATGATGCCGACCACGTAGGCGAGGGTATAGAGCGGCTCTCCCCACTTCAGGTGCTCGAGCATCGGTCCCAGGACGGAGTTGGTTTTGATCCACGGAATCTGACCGGCAAGCTGGGGAAAGGTCAGGATGGAGGATGCGAAAATGACCGGCATCACGCCGCCCGCGTTGACGCGCAGCGGCAGGTGAGTGGACTGGCCGCCCATGACCTTGCGGCCGATGACGCGCTTGGCATATTGCACGGGAATACGGCGCTCGCTGCGTTCGACATAGACCACGAACGCGACCACGGCCACCATGATGGCGGTAAGAATCAACAGCGCGGGAACGGTAAACGCTCCCCAGGCCTGGGTATGCGCCTTGTCGTAGAGGTCGGCGATGCCTCGTGGCAGGCCCACGACGATGCCGGCAAAAATCGGCAGGGACATACCGTTGCCGATGCCGCGTTCCGTAATCTGCTCACCCAGCCACATGATGAATGCGGTGCCGGTGGTCAGGGTCAGCACGGTCATGAGGATAAAGCCGACGCCGGGACTGTTTACCAGTTGCTCGCCGCCGACGCCTCCTGATTTCTGCAGGGTCACGGCGATCCCAAACGATTGCAGGGCGCCGAGCATGACGGTGAGGTAACGCGTCCACTGGGTAATTTTCTTGCGGCCCAGCTCACCTTCTTTTTGCAGCTTGGCCAGCGGCTCATAAACCACGGTGAGCAACTGCAAGATGATGGAGGAGGTGATGTAGGGCATGATGCCCAGGGCGAAGATGGTCAGGCGGCGCAGGTTGCCGCCGCTGAACAAGTCGGCAAAACCGAGAAAGCTGCCGCGCTGCGCCTCGAACACCCTCTGCAGAGCATCGGTATTGATACCGGGAGTGGGAATGTGGCCACCCAGGCGATACACGGCCAGCAATCCAAGGGTAAATAAAACCCGCTTGCGCAGCTCAGGAATGCGAAATATATTGACGAATTTTTCCAGCATAGTGGTTCGGTTTCGCTCGACTCTATTCTAATCTCCGGCGCGCAGCGCCGGACAGGTGGTATGAAGCTGGTGAATTACTTGCCTTCGGGCTTCTGTCCCTTGGGAGTTTTGGCTTTGCCCTCGCCCGCAGCTTTAGGCGCCTTGGCGGCTTTTTCGGCCTTTTCAGCTTTGACCGGCTCGGCCACAGCTTCGGCGGCGGCAGGTGCGGCGGCAACCGGCGGCGGCGTGGCCCGCGGCTTGCGGACTCGCGGCGCTTTAGGCGCGCGCGTCTGGCTGTGCTCTTCGCGGGTATGGATGGCGATCACTTCGGCCTTTCCGCCGGCCTGGCCAATCTTCTCCAGCGCGGACTTGGAGAATTTGTGGGCGTGGATGGTGATGGCGCGACCGGGCTCGCCGTCGCCCAGCACTTTCACCTTGCGGCCGCGGCTGGCGATGCCCGAATCCTGCAGCATTTCGAGGGTGATGGTGTCGCCTTCGAGCTCGGAGATGCGATCGAGGTTCACGATGGAATACTCTTCGCGGAAGATGTTGGTGAATCCGCGCTTGGGAAGACGGCGATGCAAAGGCATCTGGCCGCCTTCAAAGCCGCGCATCATGCGCGAGCCGGAGCGCGAACGCTGCCCATCGTGGCCGCGGGTGGAGGTCTTTCCCATGCCGCTGCCCATGCCGCGGCCTACCCGCTTCTTCTTTTCGTTGGCGTGCCGGGGCGCCCTGAGTCCTGAAAGATTCATGTCCAGTTCCTTATTTCTTGGCGGCGCCCGCGGGCTCCGCCTGCTTGAGAATTTCCACTAAGTGCGGCACCTTGGCCACCATCCCACGAATCGAGGGAGTGTCTTCGCGCTCGATCACCTGGTTGAGACGGGTGAATCCCAGTCCCTTGATCACTCGTTTTTGTTTGAAGGGCGCGCAAATCTTGGAGCGCACATATTTCAAATGGAGCGTGCCCTTGGGCCGGTTTGCTTCCGCGTGTTCGGCGGCAGCTTTTGCAGCTTTTTCAGCGGTCATATTAAAGTTCCTCGACGGTCTTGCCGCGCATGGCGGCTACATCCTTGCGGTCGCGCAACTGGCGCATGGCATCGAATGTCGCCTTGATCACGTTGTGGGGATTGGGCGAGCCCAGGCTCTTGGTCAGCACGTTCTGAATTCCCGCGGCGGTCATCACCGCGCGCACCGCGCCGCCGGCGATCACTCCCGTGCCTTCGGGCGCGGGCTTGAGCAGCACCGCCCCGGCGCCGAAGCGGCCGGTGACGATGTGGGGAATGGTGGATTGCGTGAGATTGACCTTCATCAGGTTTTTCTTGGCGGATTCAATGCCCTTGCGAATTGCCTGGGGCACTTCCTTGGCCTTGCCGGAACCGTAGCCTACGACCGCCGATCCGGCGTCGCCCACCACCACCAGCGCGGCAAACGACATGTTCTTGCCGCCCTTGACCACCTTGGTGACGCGGTTGATGGAGACCACCTGGTCCTTGAGCTGGTAGTGCGCGGGATCTAGCTTCTTTTTTGGTGTTGGCATCTGCTCTCGATTTCCTCGTGCTTGGTTTAAGCGTTGGTTGGATGGTGCGCCGCAACGCCGCGGGATAAATGTTTAGCTGCCTAAAACTCTAAACCGGCTTCGCGGGCGGCATCGGCCAGGGCCTTGATGCGGCCGTGGTAGAGGTAGCCTCCGCGATCGAAAACAACTTTCTTGATTCCCTTTTCCCGCGCGCGCTGCGCGATGGAGGTCCCCACCTGCTTGGCGGCGGCCAGGTTTCCGCCGGTTTTTTTGGCGGATTGTTTCTGGTCTTTGTTCTCGCCCTGATCGCCGGCGGCTTCGGATTTTTCTTTTTCCTGGGACTTCTTCGCCGAGCCGTCTTTTTTTGAAGGCAGGCTGCTCACCGAAACCAGGGTGGCGCCATCCACGTCATCGATCAACTGCGCATAGATGTTGTTGAGCGAGCGATAGACGTTGAGGCGCGGACGCTGCGGCGTACCCACCATCTTGCGGCGAATGCGCGAGTGGACCCGCTTGCGAACATCGTTTTTTGATCTCTGAGGAATCATTTTTGTCTCGTTTCCTAATAGCGGAAGCGGTTAGCGCTCCCGTTCGGATTTTGCAAATCTTAATTCTCTCCGGAATTACTTGGCTCCGGTCTTGCCGACCTTCTTCTTCAGCCGTTCGCCGGCGTAGCGCACGCCTTTGTTTTTATACGGGTCGGGCGGACGCAGGGCGCGCATATCGGCGGCCACTTGTCCTACCTTCTGGCGGTCGATGCCGCTGATGGTGATGCGCGTCAGCTTGGCATCCACCGCGGCTTCGATGCCGCTGGGCAAAGGAAACTCGATGAGGTGGGAGAAGCCCAGGCTGAACACCACGGTGTTCTTACCTTTGAGCTCGGCACGGTAACCGATGCCGACGATTTCGAGGTCGCGGGTCCATCCCTGGGTCACGCCCTGCACGGAATTGAAGACCAGTGCGCGGGCCAGTCCATGCACTCCGGCGTGGGATTCATCATCGCGCATGACCAGGATGTTGCCATCCTTCTTTTCCAGCCGCACGCCGCTGGGCATATGGGTCTGCACGGTGCCCTTGGGCCCTTTGACCACGACGGTGTTGTCCGCCACTTTGAACTCCACTCCCGAAGGAAGCGCGATTGGTTTGTTTCCTACTCTCGACATACCCTGATCCTCTGGGCTAAGCTGCCCGCCCGAACCTGCGATTCAAAACCGGTGTTGCCGTGCATGGGGCGAATGGTTCATCGCCATTCACGCGCCGTTAATAAATTTCACACAAAATTTCGCCGCCCACGCCCGCCTTGCGGGCCTGCCGGCCGGTCATCACGCCCCGCGGCGTGGTGAGAATGTTGATGCCGAGCCCGCCCAGCACGCGCGGAATCTCGTTGTGGCCCACATACACCCGGCAGCCGGGACGCGAGATGCGCTTCACATTGCTGATGGCGCCCTCGTTGTTGGCGTCGTATTTCAGGTACACGCGCAGCACTTTCTTGCCTTCTTCTTCCGTGTTCTTGAAGTTGGCGATATAGCCTTCATCTTTCAGGATGCGGGCAATTTCCAGCTTCAGCCGCGACGAAGGGACATCCATCTTGGGATGGCGCGCGTTCATGGCGTTGCGGATGCGAGTTAAAAAATCTGCTACGGGATCGCTTAAACCCATGGTTACCTCTCCTTGTTACCTGCCCTCGGTTACGGTTCGTGTCCAACGTCTTTTCCGCCGGGCGTCGCCGCCTGTGGGAAAGAGAACTGCAAATCCTTTTTACGTCCTGACGGCTACCAGGACGACTTCATCACCCCGGGAATTTCTCCCTTGAGCGCCAGGCCGCGGAAGCACAGCCGGCAGATGCCGAACTTGCGCAAGTAGGCGCGCGGACGGCCGCAAATCTTGCAGCGGTTGTGCTGCTGGGTGGAAAACTTCGGCTTCTTGTTGGACTTGGCGATGTGTGAAGTTCGGGCCATATTTTCTTTATCCTTCTTACTGCGCTCGGAAGGGCATGCCCAGGTTCTTCAGCAGGGCGCGCCCTTCGTTGTCGGTTTTCGCTGTGGTCACGATGGTGACGTTCATTCCCTTTTGCTTGTCCACCTTGGAATAATCAATTTCCGGAAAGATGAGCTGGTCGCGCAGGCCCAGCGTGTAGTTGCCGCGGCCGTCAAAGGACTTGGTGGAGACTCCCTTGAAATCGCGCACGCGCGGCAGGGTCACGCTGACCAGGCGGTCGAAAAATTCATACATGCGGTCGCCGCGCAAAGTCACCATGGCGCCGATGGGCATGCCTTCGCGCACCTTAAAGGCGGCGATGGATTTCTTGGCGCGGGTGACCACCGGCTTTTGCCCGGCAATCTGGCTCAGCTCGTTGACCGCCGGA
Organism: Terriglobales bacterium; assembly: GCA_038253455.1. Taxonomy (GTDB): domain Bacteria; phylum Acidobacteriota; class Terriglobia; order Terriglobales; family Acidobacteriaceae; genus JBBQWT01. The sequence goes on from JBBSHD010000027.1 coordinate 11,167, forward strand.
TCCATGATCTTGGCGTTCTGCGTGGCCTCACCCACTCCCATGTTGATGACGATCTTGTGCAGGCGCGGCACCGCCATGGGGTTCTTCAGCTCCAGCTCCTTCATCAAAGCCGGAGCCACCTCGTTGGTAAAACGTTCTTTCAGCCTGATTGGTGTAGCCATATTCCCTTCCTCTACCCGCCGCCACTCGTGCGCCGGTTCGTAAATCAACTTTTATTCAAAACCCGCTTATCGTTCCTTCGCCTATCGTTCCTTATCCAGCGTGGCCTTGCACTTTTTGCAAACCCGCACCGAGCGATCGCCTTTAAGCTCGCGCCCGATACGGCTGGGCTGGTTGCATGCCGGGCAGATCACCATCACGTTGGAGATATGAATGCGCGCTTCCTGCTCGGCGATTCCGCCCTTGATCTGCTTCTGCGGGTTGGGCCGGACGTTCTTCTTGGCCAGCCGTGCGCCCTCGACCAGTACGCGTCCCTGGGCGGGAAACACCGCCAGCACCCGTCGGCCTTCGTTCTTGAAGCGGTCGCGCTCGCTCTGGCCTCGCGGCAGCGGCTTGTTCACCTCGCCGGAGATGATTTTGACGATGTCGCCTTTATGAATATCAACTCTCTTATGCTGCATAACGCCTTCCTATTCCATGTTGCCGGGCTTCCGAATTAAAGAACTTCGGGCGCCAGGGAAACAATTTTCAAAAACCTTTTCTCACGCAGCTCGCGGGCCACCGGACCGAATACGCGGGTGCCTACCGGCTCGCCGGCGTCGTTGATCAGCACGGCGGCATTCTGGTCGAAGCGGATGTAGGTCCCATCGCGGCGCCGGTGTTCCTTGCGGCAACGCACCAGCACGGCTTTGACCACGGTGCCTTTTTTCACGGTGCCGTCCGGGGACGCTTCTTTGACCGACGCGGTGAAGATGTCACCCAGGTGCGCGGTCAACCCGGTGCCGCCGCCCAGGGGCAGAATCACCTGCAGCTTGCGGGCGCCGGAATTATCGGCCACCTCCAGCATGCTTCTCATCATCACTGCCATATCGTCTTCTCCACTTCCGGCTCGCCCGCCCCTGCCTTGTTCGGCGAAATAACATTCAGCGAAAATCTGGTCACGCTGCTGCTTCGAACCTTTAGCTGGCCTTGCGCTCGGCTGCCGAAGCGGCAGCGGCGTCGCGATCGCCATCCTTGTCGTCGCCCTCCGGCTTGGCCGCGGCCACCGGCCCGGCGTCTTTGGCGCGTTTGGTCTTGGGAATCCCTGGATCTTTCAACTTGAGCGCATCCGGAGTTTCCACGCGCACGGCCTGGCGCACCACTTCGCGCAGCCTCCAGCGTTTCAGCTTCGAAAGCGGCCGGGTCTCCTCGATGCGGACCACGTCGCCCACATGGGCGGCGCCATCTTCATCATGAGCGTAAAACTTGCCCGACTTCGAAACCACCCGCTTATAGAGAGGATGGCTCTTCTTCATGATGACCTCGACCACGATGGTCTTGGCCATCTTGGTGGAGACCACTTCGCCGACCTTGGTGTTGCGGTGCGACTTGCGCTCCGCGCTGACTGTATCCGCCATTGTTGCTTCTCCCTCGGGCCTTCTCTTCGGCCCTGCCTTCACAGCCCGCCCTGCGCTGCCGGCAATATCTTTCTATTCGCGAACCATTTTTGCGCAGCCCCCGCTGCGCCTGTTCCTGGGTGCGTCTAAATCGCGTGCTTTCAAATCCTTCGACGC